>CAYHFB010000342.1:0-4767 GCA_964355695.1 uncultured candidatus Brocadiaceae bacterium | reverse complement strand
TTTTGGCTGCTTCGGCTATGTAATACTCCCTCTTTCCTGTATTTTCCAATGGCAAAAGCAGCTTATAATGCGTCCAGCTAAATTGCGTCCGCAGTGCGGACGCAATTGGAAATTCTTTATAAAACTGCCGGCAACGCTCCAATTGTCTTACTGAAAAGCTTGTGCCATAATCCGGTTTGAGTTCTTTAGATAAATTTTTGATTAAATATGTGCCGTATTCCGCCCGCTCTTTACCTTGTTGTTCCTCTTCAAAGATAGTTTTTCCAAGGTTCCAGTACATTAAAACCCTCTGAAAATCAACAGATCGCAAAGCATTTTGCTGTGCTTCGGCAATAATACTCTTTATTTGGTTTAAAAAATCTTTGCGAAGATGAGGAATCTCTTTAGTCATCTCAGGCCTCCCTATGCCGCCAACGCCTCATTTAATTCGTTAATAATTTCTTCAGTCTTCTCACCAAACAGTTGCCACATTTTTCCCAATCCGCCTTGTGCATTAAAGGGGTTTAAGTCAAAATCGTCTTTATCAATATGGAAACTGTTGGTTACATAATCTTTTATCATGCGCAACCATTGCATTTGTTCTTTGTTAAACTTGGTGGCGCCTGCCTGCTTTTTAAATACCCAATCCTGAAAGTTTTTGTCCACCGTTTTATCATAAGCCGTAAGGGTGGTATCCAATCCGCTTACTTTGCGGATGAGTGAAACAATGGCGGTGAGTTCATTGCGTGGTGAGCCGTTGCATTGCTCCAATGCCTCGTACGCCCGCCACACATTCATTGGGGTAAGCAGGGGTTTATCGTGCAGCAGTTTTCCCAAAACCTCTTTTATCATCGTGTAGGTGAGTTCACGCCTGCGAAAGGGCTGGTTGTAAAAAATCTGCAAGGCCGTCAATTCATCCTTATGCTGCCGCATCCATTCGGCAAAACCGTTTACCAATTCTCTTGCTTTGTCTTTATTATCTTTGTCCCAGCCCGCTTTGATTACCTCGTCGGGGTTGACCAGGTCAATGCGTTGTTCGTGTGCCTTGCGCACGTTTTCAATAAATTCGTTCAGTTCGCCGGTAAAAACTTTGGCGGCATCGTTTTGTAATTTTTCGGTTTCCGCTTTTATGGTGGCTTCAATCGCTACGGGCGCTGCGCCTGCTTTTTCGGTTCTTACTTTGGTTTCAATGTCTTCCAGCACGTCAGGGTTAAAGGCATTCAACAATTCCTTCACCACCTGCGAAACGCTTTTACCGTTTGCCTTTTCGGCAAATTGCCTTTTCTCTTTTTCGGTTATCTGTTTGTCTAATCGGGTTAGGCGGTTGGCTAATGAAGTGAACAACCCTTCTTCTCTTGCACCCATAGCAACGGCTTGTAACAAATCTTTCAACGGCACGCCGGGTTTTTTCTCCAACGGCCGGCTGTCGGTTTTCAGACTCTTGGTTACGCCAATGGCGTCTACAATAACAAAATGGTCTTTGGTGGATTTTGCGGTGGGCGTTACCTTCTTCAAATCATCCAGGGGAATGGTTCGTGTGCCCCGGCCTTTCATCTGCTCAAAATAGTTGACGCTTTTCACGTCGCGCATAAAGAGCAAACACTCCAAAGGCTTCACGTCCGTGCCTGTGGCAATCATGTCTACCGTTACGGCAATGCGGGGGTGGTAGCCGTTTCTGAACTGGGATAAGACCGATTTTGGGTCTTCATCCGTTTTGTACGTTATTTTTTTACAAAATTTATTTTCCTCCGCAAATTCTTCCCTTACGATGTCAATAATATCGTTGGCGTGGCTGTCGGTTTTGGCGAAAATCAAGGTTTTCGGCACTTCAAAAGGCCCCCGCCCGGTCTCTCCCAAAGGAGGAGGAGCGAAGCGGTCGGGAAATATTTCAGGAAGATGTTCTTTGAATGTGCGGATAATGGTTCTTATCTGGTTGGGATTTACCACGTCTTTATCCAATTGCTGTTTGGAGTAATTCTCGTCCTCGTCTTGCAATTCCATGCGCTTTTTTCGGCTCAGCCGTTCACGGTGTTCAATGTATTCGCCTTTCCAAAGCGTTGCGCCTTGTTGGGTAATCCTGGTGTCAATAATAAACACCTCATAACCCACATTAACACCATCGGCAACCGCCATTTCGTGCGAATATTCACTCACTAAATTTTGGTTGAAGTAACCAATGGTTCGTTTGTCGGGAGTGGCGGTTAGGCCAATTTCAAAGGCGTCGTAATATTCCAATACTTGTTTCCATAGGTTGTAAATGCTGCGGTGGCATTCGTCAATAACAATAAAATCAAAAAACTCAATCGGCATTTTCCCATCGTATTCAACCGGTGGAATTTCTTTGGGTTGCCATTTTCGTTCGTTCGGATTTTCCTCTTCGGCGTATTCCTCAAGCTGCGTTCCCTTTAGAATGGAATACAACCGCTGGATGGTGCTGATGCAAACCTGACTGTCGGTAGCTATGTAACTTGATTTTAAACGCTGCACGCTGTAGAGTTCTGTGAACTTCCGATTGTCGTCGTTCGGGACGAAAGACATAAATTCCTGTTCGGCTTGTTCGCCAAGGTTTTTAGTGTCCACTAAAAACAAAACCCGTTTTGCCTTTGCGTATTTCAGCAAACGATAAATAAAGGTAATAGCCGTAAAGGTCTTTCCCGAACCGGTTGCCATTTGTATTAATGCCTTTGGCCGGTTTTCTTTAAAAGAATTTTCCAATTTATTGATGGCATTGATTTGGCAATCTCTCAGCCCCTGGGTTTGCAAGGCCGGTAAATCCAGTAATCTTTTACGAAGCGATTTGTCCCGCTTCGCCCAATTTCTCAATGTTTCGGGACGGTGAAAACTGAAAGCTTCTCTTGCCTTTGGTTTCGGATCGGTAAAGTCGGTAAAACGGGTTACTTCGCCCGTGCTGATATACACAAAAGGCAAGGGTTCATTTTTCAGGTGTTTTAATGTGGCGTTGGCGTAGTCTTCCGATTGTGCTTCGTGAATGGTGAGGCGGTGGCCTTCTTCCTCACGCTTGGCTTCGACAACGCCCACGGGCTTGCCGTCAACAAACAAGACATAATCGGCTACGCCCGCATCCGTCAGGCACTCACGAACCGCAACGCCCGCTCCCGCATGAAGGTTAATCCTGTTCTTGTCATGAATAAGCCAGCCGCAGGCAGTGAGTTGCTTATCAATACGGTCTCGCGCTATTTGTTCCGGATTTTGATTGCTCATGAGTTATTTGAATCAAAATTATGTGCAAAGATTTCCACTGTATTTGGTCTTAAATGCCCCTGGTTTATTTCCTGGTGATACTTTTAAATCGTTTAAATATGCGCTGAATTACCGTCAGCCTTTAACACGTATACTGCTTATCAGTTCTTAACTCCCTGCAATGCCCGTAACGCACTACAGGACGCAGGGAATCATCCTACGACTTTGCCCGTGTTATGTCAATTCTAAACTCCATGACACCAAGCCTCAATTAGCCAGCATACGGATTTTTAATTCTTTTGGTAAAAGCATACCAAACCACATAAAACCACACAAGAATTAAATTCCCTTGAATGCCTTGAAAAGGCTGATAAAATACCCTGTCAGGGTTTAAAACCCTGACAGGGTATTGGCGCTTTGGCTGGTGGGTGAACTGTTTCACTTATTTATTGTTGGCATTCTTTTCCGACTTGTTCGGGTTAGGGCAATCAACTTGATCAGAGTAAGATTTCATGGAAGGGGAGGCCAGGGGGCGAAGGTTGCCAGCCGGGTGTTAGGTACCGCAGCCTTCTTTGAAGGATACTATTCCCAGGATTTTCCGCTCTACGGCGCGGAGAGGCGAGGCGCACCAATAGCGGCATTTACGCGCATATCCGGTGAACCGATCCTTGAACGGGGCGTTATAGCTGAGCCGGATATTGTTATCGTGATGGATGAAACGCTACTGAATGACACGCAAGCCCATGCACTGTCAGGGCTGCAGGAAGACAGCACCGTTTTTGTAAATACCACCCATAGCCCCCAGGAAATAAAAAACAAATTCAACATCCCCGCCCGATTAATCACCCTTGATTTGACAAAAATCGCCCTCGCCATCCTGAATAAACCCATCCTAAGCACTCTTGCCGGAGGCATAGCAGCTAAAATAGCCCATCTCAAGGAAGATTCACTACGGAAAGCGGTAGAAAAAGAGACCTCCGAGATTCTGGCGGATAAGGCATTCACTTCAAAAAATATCGAGGCGTCCATTCATTGTTTTCACGCAATCCAGCCCCAAACGATAATAACCAGGGTTGCTGCCGGCAAAGGTTCTCCTGTTTTGGCAACGGTACCTTTTGAGCCTGCCCTCATTTCCAGCCCGGCCATAAACGTTATTCAAAATTCACCGCTGAGAAAGACGGGTAACTGGCGGGTGTTTAAGCCCGTCTGGAATCATGACATCTGCAAGAAATGTATGATTTGCGTTGCCCGGTGCCCCGATGGGTGCATTGCCGTTAACGAAGATGGCTACCCCGTTACCAATTACGACAACTGCAAGGGCTGCATGATATGTGTGGAAGAGTGCCCTGCAAAGGCGATACAACGGGTGCGGGAACCCCATGAATAGGAAGCAGAGACGGTTGTGCTGGCATGGATAAACACTGTCCATCCGTGTCCGTTCGTGTAAATTCGTAAAATCCGTACTACAATCCATCAACTTCTTGTTTTTTATGCTCGTTGTTCAAAATGCAAAACCGTAAGGCATTTATTAGCTGAGGCTTACGTAAAGTTTTAAGCATTGAGTTTTTTGTCATTTGAAATTGTTTC
>CAYHFB010000341.1:0-4769 GCA_964355695.1 uncultured candidatus Brocadiaceae bacterium | reverse complement strand
CTAAAAGTGGGGGATATCCCTTAAATATTGCCCATTTTAGCCTGATTTCGTTGCATTATGTGACATCTCTACTCTTAAAGTGGGGGAGAAATGCAAAAAATAGCGTAAATTTGTCCATTTGACCTAGCCTGTGGAGCTTGGGAACGAGAGAAAATAGCTATCTGCTAACTTAACACCTATGCCCTTTAGGGTTGCCCCGTTGCGTGTACTGTTAGCCGCAAGGCTGAAGCCTTGCCCTACGTATAATATAGAAAAAGTCGCCGAAGGCATCATTAAAGCCCCATAGTTAAGATCAACCCGGAATCTGTGCTTACCCACAGATTCTGCGGATGAGGCAAAATATCTTGGTACTATATGTTTTTAATCTAAATAAATTATAATGTAATGCACAAATAATTTTCAAAAATAATAGAAGCTGGAGCTTCCGGGACAGATATATTACCAAGAGGGATCTTGAGAACGAGAAAAACTACACATGCCAAAATATTTTCACCTGATAAACCATGGTCTTATTGCCGGCATGGCACTCCTTGCCGCCTCCTGTTCCCAAAGAACGTCCGAGTTTCACGTAATACCCCCCGCGGCGCCGGTGACCGTTGCAGTTGCCGTGCAGAAAGACGTCCCGGTAGAAATACGCTCCATTGGTAACGTGGAGGCTTATTCCACCGTATCGGTCAAAACGCAGGTTGAAGGGTTGTTGTCTCGCGTCTGCTTCAAGGAAGGTCAGGAGGTGCAGAAGGGCGACCTCTTGTTTATGATAGACCCACGCCCTTTTCAGGCAATGCTCCGGCAATCTGATGCCAACCTGGCAAAGGACGCCGCTCAGATGAGGATGGCGGAGGTGGACTTGCGCCGTTATGATGACTTGCTGAAGGACGGCGTCGTTTCACGGCAAGAGTATGACCGGCGCCACGCCGACTACGAGTCGCTCCGCGCGATGGTGCAAGCCGATGAGGCCGCCGCGGCAAACGCAAGGCTTCAATTGGGGTACTGCCGCATCCGGTCTCCGATACGTGGCCGCATCGGCAACCTGGCCGTCAATCAGGGTAACGTCGTTAAGGCAAATGACACCATTCTGGTAACCATCAACCAGACGAAACCGATATACGCAACGTTTTATCTGCCGGAACACGCATTGCCGGAAATCAGGAAGTATACGACCATGGGAAGCCTGAAGGCGGAAGCAATCATTCCCAAAAACGAGAACCATCCCGTCATCGGGGAAGTGACCTTTATCAACAACGAGGTAAACAACACCACCGGCACCGTATTATGCAAGGCCGTTTTTGTCAATGAAGACGAATTCCTCTGGCCAAAGCAATTCGTCCTGGTGACGGTAACCCTTACCACCATGCACAACGTGCTGGTGGCGCCAACCCAGGCTATCCAGACGGGGCAAAACAACCGGTACGTCTTTGTGGTAAAACCAGACCTTACGGTTGAACTGCGTCCGGTTATTCCGGGCAATTCGTATAATCAGGAAACGGTTATCACCAGCGGACTCCAGCCCGGCGAACGCGTGGTAACCGACGGCCAACTGCGGCTCGCGCCGGGCGTCAAGGTTGAAATCAAAAACGAACCGGAAACTCCGGCGCAAAATAAAACTCAATGAACATATCAGAACTATTTATTCGCCGCCCGGTCATGACCACCCTCGTCATGATCGGCATATTACTCTTCGGGATTGCCGGATACCGGTTTCTGCCGGTAAGCGACCTGCCCAACGTTGATTTCCCGACGCTCCTGATAAGCGCCGGCCTTCCCGGCGCAAGCCCGGAAACCATGTCTTCGTCCGTAGCGACCCCGCTGGAGCGGCAATTCTCTACCATTGAAGGGCTGGAATCCATGACGTCCTCCAGCGCGCTGGGGTCAACGCAGATCACACTCCAGTTTAATCTGAACCGGAATATTGACTCCGCCGCGCAGGACGTGCAGACCGCCATCGTTCAGGCGTCGCCGTTTCTTCCCCAGGACATGCCACAGCCGCCGACCTACAAGAAGGTAAATCCGGCAGAGCAGCCCATTCTCTATATTGCCCTGACTTCAGGAACGCTCCCCCTATGGGAACTGAACGACTATGCGGACACCTTGATGGCACAACGTATTTCCATGGTCAGCGGGGTCTCGCAGGTGCAATTATTCGGCCCGCAGAAGTACGCCGTTCGCGTTCAACTGAACCCGAACGCCCTTGCCATTAAAGGCATTGGCCTTGGTATGGTGGAAGACGCGCTGCGCGGCGCAAACGTCAACCTGCCCACGGGAACGCTGCAGGGGAGCCAGAAGGCGTTTACCGTCCTTGCCTCCGGTCAGCTTTGCCGGGCGGACGACTACCGTTCGGTTATCGTTGCGTATCGTAACGGCTCCCCGGTATATCTTCAGGAATTGGGGAAGGCCATCGACAGTGTTGAAAACGATAAAACCGCCGCATGGTATGCCGACCAGAACGGCAGCCGGCGCGCCATCGTTCTGGCAGTACAGCGCCAGCCGGGGACAAACGCAGTCACCGTGGCGGATGCCGTGAAAAAGCTCCTGCCCGTCTTCCAGGCGCATCTCCCGCCGTCCGCGGAATTGCACGTCCTGTACGACCGCTCGGAATCCATCAAGACCTCCATCCGCGACGTGAAGTTTACCATGCTCCTGACCCTGGCTCTGGTCGTTTTGACCATCGTGTTCTTCCTCCGCAACGTCTCCGCCACCGTAATTCCCAGCCTAGCGCTTCCCTTGTCCATCATGGGAACCTTTGCGGTTATGTACCTGATGGACTACAGCATGGACAACCTCTCGCTCATGGCCCTGGTGCTGTCCATCGGTTTCGTGGTGGACGACGCAATCGTCATCCTCGAAAACATCGTCCGTCATATTGAGATGGGAGAAAAACCCTTTCAGGCCGCGCTCAACGGGTCGCGTGAAATTAGTTTCACCATCTTGTCCATGACGCTCTCGCTCGCGGCGGTCTTTATCCCCGTGGTGTTTTTGGGGGGCGTTGTTGGGAGGTTGTTCCGTGAATTTTCCGTCACGATATGCGTGGCGATCGGGCTGTCGGGCGTCATCTCCCTCAGCCTCACGCCCATGTTATGCGGCCGGTTTTTGCGCCCGCAGTCTGAAAGAAAACACGGGCGATTCTTCATGCTCATCGAAAACTTCTTCACGGCATTACTGAAGGCCTATGAGCGGAGCCTCGGATACGTCTTGAACCACCGGCGTGCAACGATGCTCGTGTCGGGCGCCATCCTCCTGATTACGATATACCTGTTTATGGTCATCCCTAAAGGATTTCTGCCCAACGAGGACCGGGGCGTAATCTTCGGCATAACCGAGGCGCAGCAGGGCGTCTCCTTCGACAAAATGGTGTGCCTCCAGCAGGAGGTGGCCAGCGTAATCCGTGAGAATCCGAACGTCAAGGATTTCTATTCAAGCGTTGGCGGCTCCAGCGTCACCGCGAATCCCAACCAGGGAGTGGTGTTTATCCATATAAAACCGCGCCCCCAGTGCAGCCTTGGCTCGCTTCAGGTAATCGGAGAACTGCAAAAGAAGCTTGTTTCAATACCGGGCATTAGGGCTTTTCTCCAGGACCCTCCCGAAATCCGCATCGGCGGGCAATTGTCAAAAAGCCTGTACCAGTTTACCCTGCAAAGTCCCAATATTGAGGAACTGTACCATTACGCACCAATCCTGGAAACCGAAATGCGCAACGTGCCCATCCTGCAGGACGTAACCAGCGACCTGCAGATCAAGAACCCGCAGATAAACGTTGAAATCAACCGGGACAAGGCGGCGTCTCATGGGGTAACGGCGCGGCAAATTGAGGAGGCATTGTTCGGCGCCTACGGCAACCGCTGGGTATCAACCATCTTCGCCCCGAATAACCAATATAAGGTCATCATGGAACTGGAACCGGAGTATCAAACGAAACCCGACGCGCTACGCATGCTCTACATAAATTCCAGCAAGGGCATTCCCGTACCGTTATCCACGGTGGCAACGCTGTCTGAAAACCTCGGACCACAGACAATCAACCACCTTGGACAGTTCCCGTCCGTCACGCTTTCATTCAATCTAAAGCCCGGCGTTTCCCTGAGCGAGGCGGTAACAAAGGTCAACGAGCTTGCACGGAAGACCTTGCCAGCGGCCATAAACACCGGCTTTCAGGGAACCGCACAGGAATTCCAGTCGTCAATGAAGGGGCTGGGGATGTTGCTCTTTCTGTCCATTCTCGTCATTTACATCGTGCTGGGGATACTTTACGAAAGCTTCATTCATCCGGTAACCATCCTGTCGGGGCTTCCTTCCGCCGGGATGGGAGCGCTCCTGACGCTTGTCCTCTTCCGTATCGAACTGGACGTCTACGCCTTTGTGGGACTGATCATGCTCATCGGTATCGTCAAGAAAAACGCCATCATGCAGATTGATTTCGCGCTGGATGCGCAAAGAAGAGAGGGGAAAACCCCGCAGGAAGCCATCTACCAGGGCTGCCTGGTCAGGTTCCGCCCGATCATGATGACCACGATGGCGGCGCTCATGGGGGCGTTACCGATAGCCATAGGTTTTGGCGCGGGCGCCGACGCCCGGCGCCCGATGGGACTCGTAATGGTGGGCGGACTCCTCTTTTCGCAACTGGTAACCCTGTACCTGACACCCGTATTTTACACTTACATGGACGCCCTTCAGGAAAGAATCCGGCGGTCGTTTTTCATATCCTCAAACGGTGTATGACGCGTGAAGAACTCGTAAAGAAATTTCTCCATCTTACCCGCCCACGGGCTTACGAC
>CAYHFB010000340.1:0-4781 GCA_964355695.1 uncultured candidatus Brocadiaceae bacterium | reverse complement strand
CAGTATCTTTATCGCCTGGCAACGAAAACTCGGTAGCCGCTATTTTTTCGTTTGCTTTTATGTGTCGCATTATTTCCAAACCAGGTTTACGGCTGAAAGAGAAGAAATCCCGCGTTGTGGCGCTAACGGCAAATCCAACACAATCCAGCAGATTGTTTTTTCTGTTTTTTCTGGCGGTTTGAAAATGGGTTAGCAAACGTATCGCCTGGCGAGGATTACCTCCAGACCATTTACTGAGAACAGCAAGTTCATCTTTTACGGCGTCCGCATAAACGCCCAATCTCCTCTTAATGATTTCCACTGCCTTTTCATCCGTCATTGACGGAATAAATAGTCTTTTAACAGCGGATAATTCATTTGATGTATGAAACAGGTGAATGGCGTTCACTTCGAAAAGTGTTTTATAAGGAAGCAGAGTCCCGATAATATCCTGAAGCAAAAAATATGCTGTACCATTCGTGTCATACTTATCAATTCCTGAAGCAAAAACAAACAAAGGCCGATCTATTCTTTTTTGTATACGATTACCGATAGATACAATTACATTTTTGTAATATTCGATATTGGCGGCTAATTGTGCGCTGATTTCAGATTTATTCTTGTAGGCCTCCATAGAAAACTGATTTGCGGACAACTGGCAGAGGAGTCCCTTCCAGTCGTCTTTGGAAAGAGAGGCCACTTCTTTCGGGAGGGAATAAGAAGAAATATCCACGTCTTTGTTTAAAGCAAATTCACAGAAACCCGCCAGAACAATTCTCAAAAAATCACCCGATGCAAGATTGAGTCCCTCTTGGTCAAAATGCAGGGTGATATCTGGATGAACTTCTGCATTTTTAAAAGACTTTTGTATAAGGCTGCTTTTGCCGACGCCTATCTGCCCGCCAAGCCTCAAAGGTTCGTCTTCTTCCTTTAACCAGGTGATTAGTGCCTCAAAGACTTCCTCATGGTGCGGAATATACAGGTTTTCCAATTCCCATTCGTCCTGAAGCGCGATTCCCTCATCCAGATTAATACCGAAACGATTTCTTTTCATGAGTCTTGGCCTCGTCCTTGTTTGCGCATATTTTCTACTGCTTTTTCAAAATCCGGTTTCTTGACTTCTTTCATCCACTCGGTCCAGAAATCTATGGTTGCTCCTAAAGGTTTTTCCACGGGCTCATTTAGTTTAATCCGGCTTGGCAACAAAACAGCGTCTCCCACAACCAATGCCTCGCCGACATCCATAATCGGCAAAACATCCAAAAGTCCCTCCAGGCTTTCCGGCATCAACTTGCGAACGGTATTCTGATCCTCAGCATTAGTCAGACGAAGAGCTATAACATTGTTGCACTGGCTTAGTATTGTCGGACTGACGTCAGAAGGCCGTTGACTTACAATTAAAAGCGCCACCCCATATTTACGCCCCTCCTTGGCAATTTTTTCAAAAGCCTCAATAGCTCTTATTTCAACCGGATTTTGCCCCTCTTTCTTTGGTAAATAGAGATGTGCTTCGTCGCACACTAATGCCAGGGGCCTTCGTTTTTCATGATCCGTCCAAAATTGAATACTATAGATAATCCGAGCAACAAGGCCGACAATAACAGGAAGGATATCCGAGGGTACTTCAGAGAAATCTATAACTTTAATCCGTGCATTTGCTGTTGAATAATCCATCAATTTCGCGGCAAGAAGGGCCATTGCATCATACTCGTGCATCGAATCAGGAGCTTGAAAAAGAAATCCATAACGTTTATCACTCAGTTTGCTTCCCAGGCGAGTTAATAAACGACTGAATTGCCCGTGAAACTGGCCTTGTTTGAGTCCTCTTGCGCCCTCTGTCATCTCATCATTGAGACATTTTAATTTGGCAATGACCTTATCAAGGGAAAAAGGCACAGGGCTGTCAAGGGTAAACGCGTTTAAGACTTGCTTCTGCCCCAGATCGGTCAAGGTTGCCTTTTTTTGCTCAACAACCGCATCTTGAAATGCCATCACCTGATTGTGTGCGCTGAATTCACTTCGATCAATAAACATGGCTTGCATCTCGTCGGCATTTAGCAGCCAATAAGGAAGATAGAGCAAATTACTAGAATCGGAACCGAGTTCATCCGGCCCTGGAACACGCAAATGTCTGGCATAGCTGAGTTTTTTGTATTCTCCATGCAGATCAAATACTATCAGACTTGAGGAAGAAAGATCTTTCGCACGTTCCAGAATAGCTGCAACCGTCCATGATTTACCGGAACCGGTGCTTCCCAGGAGCGCCGCATGGCGCTGGAAGAATTTATTACCATCCAGATAGGCCTTAGCGGATTCATCAATGGTGTATTTGCCCAATTCCAGCGCGTGTCGCATTTTCCCTGCGGCGGAAAGAATATTCATAAATGATTCCAGTTGGGCATCCCGTAAAATATAACAACCAGAATCAATCTCCGGTACCTGGTTCAGAGAGCGGGAGAATTTCGATTCTCCTGCGGCCGCATCCCAACGAACGGAGCCAACCAGTGTGAGACGCACGGTATTGACCACTTGCTCTTCATGTTCTTCTTTTATCTTGCCCGCAGGTTCCTTTCCCTGGTCCGCGACAGCTTTTACAACTCTCTCGATAATGCCAATTACCCAGGAATCATTGGCTCCCGCAAGGCGCATGGACACCAACTGACTTACTCTGGCTTTCCTAAGATCGCTATCCGTATTAACTGATATTGATACCTTGCGCGTATCAACTTCGCGCACTCGCCCAATTAAATAAGATTCATCAAATTCAAAAATAGCCACAATCAGCCTCCCAAAATTTCTTTTGTAAATATATCGGTCTTCCATATCTTGTTGTTTTCAAGAAGCAAGCAGTCGGTATATTGTCTATTAAATACTCGCGTCGTCTCACGGTTTTCATGCTGATGTTTGCAAACAAGCCATAAATTATCACAATCACGCAGCCATTCCTCAATTCTTTCATTACTATCCCGCGTAAGAATCAGACCGGGGCATTTTTTATCTTTGAGCTTTGCCTTCAGGCTATCATTACATAATTGTGAATCGTTGAATCCAAAACCGATAAAGAGAAATGCGCTGTGGGTTTTCACTGCATCATCAAAAGGGCCAAGCAACTCACTGCGATTTTCATGGAGTTGTTCGTGTTTATGTGTGCCGGGCATAATCATCATGCGTCCTATCGTATCCGGGGGGTGAGACATCCAGGCATTGTTTTCGACGGTTTGGTTATTAAGCTTAAAGGTATTTAATGAACCATGCACCTTGTAAAGTCGTATATGTTTTTTTAGTTTTGTAATCAGATAAACTTTGCCGCCCCTTGGGGTCTTGTCAAGATAAGTAACCGCACGCTCGCTTTGCGGCCAATCACGGTAACGGCACACACCTCCAACAAAACCTGTAATATAGGGTATCTTCGCCTGTTCAAATGCGTACTCAGCTAAAAGATCATAGTTTGGGGTTGCAACGTGGAGCGCCCTATCGGTTTCCGGCAAACCATCAACCAAACGCTTAAAGAGTCCTATTGCTGGCCAGGACATTTCTCCTGCTAAAAGTCTTGTTGCGTAATCCTGCTTAAGAATATGGCCTGCTGTTTCTTCGGTTATAATCCGGCGTAGTTGTTCATTTTTTACAGCATCCATGGCCGATTCAAAATTGTTGTCTAATTCCAGTGATTTTCGAACCTTCTCCCATTCATTTTCTTGTTCCTTAGAAAGAGTCTGTTTGGGAATGTTCTCTATAAGATGGTCTTTTAAGGCTGCCATTCCAAATTTCTCATCAAGTGCGCAGGAAGCGCCTGTTCCAAACAAAACCATGGGTTTTTCCCGAAAGAAACCCTGTAGTTTTTCATAGGCGATTTCCTTGGTTAGAGTTTTAGTCATACAAATGCATCCTTAATTAGTTTTGCAGCCTCAGATACTCGCAACTTTCCGGCGATATGCCAATAATCAACAATACTTTCTGTATCAAAATCAGTTGTCAAAATCAATTGAAAAGTTTTATGGTTTTCATGATTTCAAAGTTGTTGCGGTGCTCCATCAAGCTTCGGTTGTTCGTCAATAATCCTCATTAGTTCCGCTTTTTCGAAGACCTATCCTAAATGCGCCAAAAGCTTGTTGCTCGCTTTTGCGTGTAGTTCATTGAAGTATACAAACCTAAAGAAGCTGCAGAATGGTTTTGAATAGTTGTAGGTATGTTCCAGTGGTTGATGTTGATAGGAAATTGCTTTTTTCCACGTAGTGTCCAGTTTAACAAACACAAAGAAAATTGCAAGTATTTTTACTAATGTTTGAAATAATGCAAGTGAAATGGAAATAATGGTGTGCATTTATAGGAGAAATTGTGAGAATTATCATGCGTTGGGTAATGTGCAGCACATTACCTGATTTTGTAACTATTCAGCGAAAATATTTTGAAATTAATTGACAAGATTTTTTCGAATAACCGACGAATTTATTTGATGGTAGTGGAAGGCGGTATTTAGCCCAGCCGTTACACTGGTATACCATACAACGCATTTGAATAAAGCAAAACATCTGACGTTGGTCAATTTATTTGCGTGCGTCATGTTGGAACATAAAGCGAAAAATATGGACAAAAAAGCCTGTGCTTTAATAATATGCCATGCGGCAGGGTAGGTTGGGTTGAGGAACGAAACCCAACTTTTTCGGTGAATGCCGCGAATGGTTAAGGTTGGGTTTCACCTTGCTCAACCCAACCTACTCGCTAAGAGGCGTGCAATTATGCTTGTATATTGTAACTACTCAGGTCTGTCTCACGCAAAGCCGCAAAGAGCGCAAAGAAAGGCA
>CAYHFB010000339.1:0-4782 GCA_964355695.1 uncultured candidatus Brocadiaceae bacterium | reverse complement strand
CAAAAACAAGGGTTTGGTGACATTTACTGGTTCCTTAACTTAACACGTATGGGCTTTACCCCCCGCTATATCCTGTCGGCCTTTCAAGCCTGACTTTGAATTTCCTGTACGTTGAATTAGGCATTTGGTGACGTTCATTCGCGCAACCGGGACGGGTGCGCTACCGGTTTGGAATGCCTATACATCAAGCTAGAATTATTGGCGCGATAATATAGTATGTCAACATTTGTGATAATTCTCCCTTGCATTACACTTCCGGGTTCGGCTCTTCCTTCCAAAAACAGTTGCACGTCATCCTTTAACGCATGATACGCCTGTATGAACATGGAAGCGTTCCATGATTGCCCGCCCATGCCCCGTGCCTCACCCGTCTTTCCGTGGAGCCACTCGTTGAAATCCCATCCGTTTACCCGGTTTGCCTCCGCAAGCCTGCCGAGTTCCTGCCACGCAAGTTTTTTACGTTTTAATTTCGAGAGCATCAGCACCCAGAATCCGCCTACGAAAGGCCATATACCGCCATTATGATATTGGTGCGGCATGTTCTGCTTGTGGCGGCTCATATACGGTCGCCAGAGTTTGCTGTTTTCCTTGATCGGGAGGTGTACAACCCGCACGGGATATGGTTCGTTTGCCTTAACGGCGAGCAGGTTATCTGCCATCTGCGCGGCCTCCGACGCGCCCATCAAGCCGAAAAGCGCGCCGAGTATATTGCCGAAAACGTCCACGTCCTCTCCCCAGAAGGAAAAGTTTACAAAGCTCAGATAAAAATCACTGTGCTTGACCTTGTTCCTGATGTAGTGCGTCATAACGCGCGCCCGCCGGTGTTCCGAAATGGCCTTGTCAAAGGGGAAGAATATGGTTTTGAAAAAGCGCTTAGTTTTATCGGCGGCAGGCAGGTTGTAGAGCCTCTTGGTTTGATACCACAGCGCGTTTGAATATAAAACAAAGCCCGACCGCGGCATAATGTCCGCCCAATCGCTAGCCTCATTCTGCTGCAGCAGAAACAACCCCTGGTGTTCCTGGCAATAAAGCCAGTGAATGGCGAGGTCAATTGGAACGCGCAACGTTGCCGAAACACCCTCGTCAGGAAAGAAGCGGTCATAAACATTCACCGCTATAAGCCACCAGAGCGTGGCGTCTATGCAGCCTGAATACCAAAAATCAACCTCTTTGCTCTCCGGCTTTACGTATTTGGGTATCTGCCCGTTTGGCGCCTGGTGTTGAGCGAGGAAGAGGAGGCTGGCCTTCGCGTGCGCGACAAGCTCCTTGTCCCGCGTGACAATCATGCCCAGAGAGCAGATTGCCGCGTCGCGCCCGAAAATGCTCGCGTAATGCCGGTCAACCGCCTTTTGCGACTTCGCGCACGCGATAATGCCGTCCGGCGTCAGGTTTTTCCGAAGCAATTGCAACGAACGTTCGTAGCATTCCGGTATAATGTCAGGAGAAGATTGAATCATTTCACTTCACAAATGTGCAGAATTATGGTTTTTCTGACTTTCCACCGGATACTTTTGCCTTTCGTTTAGCTTGATAGATTACCCCTAAAGCGAAGTGTGACTTGTCGTCGTTTGGGTTGAGTTCTAAGGCTTTTTGCAAGGATTTAATTGCCTCGTCGGGTTGGTTTTTCTTTGCATAGCCAACGCCTATATTGTAATAAGCGTCCGCATGTTGTGGGTTAATTGCCGTCAATTTTTTAAAAGCCGCAAGGGAGTCGTCTATGGCGTCTATTGCCGAATAGGTGACGCCTAAATTATAATAGCCATTTTCAAGTTTCGGATCAAGTTCCACGGCTTTTTTGAACGACGCCACGGCGTCTGGATATTGCTTCTTCCCATAATAAACGACGCCCAAATTGTAGTGCGCATCAACATATTGCGGCGACGCTATAATAGCCTGTTTCAGGCATTCAACGGCTTCGTCCAGCTTGCCTGCCGTATAATAAATCACACCAAGATTGTTGGACGCCTTTACAAAGCCGGAGTCAATCGCTATGGCTTTTTTGTATGCGGCAATAGCCTCTGTCGTCATCGCCTTTTCACTGTACACAACCCCAAGATTGTAATAAGCCTCGACACAGCCCGGATTTTTTTCTATCGCTTGTTGAAATTCCTTGATAGCGGCGTCTAGCAATTCATCCTTGCCCTGGTCCTGACAATAACCCGTGCCTACCAAAGACAACAGCGTAAACACCATAGCGATCCACGTCTTCATAACCTGACTCCTTAAATAATAGCTAATTAATCGGAACTCTGCCTTCAATGAAAGGCTTGCATAATTTTAGTACATGAATTGGTTCTGCCGCCCCGGATACCGGCGGTAGAACCGGGCGGCATTGTAAGGTAATGGTTGACGTTTCCTGGATAACTCCCTGCATCGATAAAGGCATACTATCTTTTCTCCCGGTTGTTTGCTGGACTATCGGCTCGCGTATTTTTGTTGTAAACGCCAAACGTGAAACTTCTTCGGCCGTTACACTACCGCTCAATTCAGGTTTGTTGCTTTTGGCGACTACGGACGTCGTCCCCTTTTTAATCGCGGGCGCCGGCGGCGTGGCAGGTATCGGTTCTACGCCTGCGACCGACATGACTGGCTCCGCGAGCGTTGTTTTCGGTTGAACGGGAGACGTTGCCGGTGATGGTTTTTCATCGCTCGAATCAGAAACCGTTTTTGGGGTTCCCTCATTGGTTGCTACAGCGATTGGCTCTTTATTGATCGTCTTTAAAATCTTTTTAACGAGGAGGTCGCCCACCAATAACTGCTTCAGTGGCGCGTCTGTTTTCACCGCTCTTAAATAGTGATAATTCACGAAGATTAACGCCATCCCAAAGCCTATTACGATTACTGAAGTAATGATCTTGGAGATGAGGGGGAAAAACTTCATAACGAAGTGAAACAGAACAACAAAGATAAATGCCGACGCCCCAACCTCCAGCAAACCGGCTTGTGGCGAGCCTGTTGAGGTAAAATAGACCATGAAAAGCGCTATGACCAGAAACAATATACAACTATGCGCCACCATGTGCTTCCAGGTATTCATGGATTTATGAGGAGATGATATCTTTGCTGGCTCTGTAGATGGGTTGTTTTTGTCCATGTGGCTGTTCTTTTCCGTTATAAGTATGTTGGATTGAAAATCGAAGTTTGCAGACTTTATCTAGTCCTCTCCAAAAGCATCGTGTAAGGCCACGTAAGGAGAATAAGTAATAGTTTATCCGTAGAATAAGGCATTTCACTTGTTATGTCGAGTAAATACCGGCAAAAAAGCGCTGATGCTTTGTGGACACACCAACGTGGTTTGCGGAATAAGCCGTCATCAATAATAACTGAGCCGGAAATGAGTGTTCTGTGGACTAAATCATTGTCGTCATTTACGCCGATATCAAAACATTTTGGTAAAACTTAATCGCGTATTCTTTCACCATCCTCCGGGCGCTTATAACACGGCACACAACGGCGGCAATGATGACTCCTTTATATCGAAGCTAAACAGCGGGTTGACAAGCCTGCTGGCGTCCACTCTCCTGGGCGGTTATTCTGATGATTGCAGCAAGGCAATGGCCATTGATGGAGGAGGAAACGTCTATGTAACCGGTGAAACCGTGTCGCCAAACTTTCCCACGACGGACGGCGCATACGCTACATCATATAACCGTGGCACCAGAGACGTCTTCATTTCGAAATTCAACAACGCGCTGACAAGCCTGACCGCATCCACGTACCTGGGCGGGCACGCAAACGATTACGGTAAGGCCATTGTCGTTGATACCGATGGAAACATTTACGTAGCAGGCAGCACCGTCTCAAAAGACTTCCCCACAACGCCCGATGCTTACGACCCGTCACCGAATGGCGACAGCGACGTTTTTGTGTCAATGTTCAATGGCGGACTGTCGAAGATGCTCCTGTCTACATTACTTGGGTGGGACTCGTTCTGATTTTGGCAATTCAATGGCCCTTGGTACAGGTGGGTACGTCTACGTGGTCGGCGAAACGTTGTCGCTGGACTTCCCTACGACGCCCGGCGCTTACGACACGTCATACCATCGATGCGAGGACGTCTTTGTATCAAGGTTCAACGTCGAACTTTCCGCAGATAAAGCCGGTAAGTAATAAAGGGGAGAACAAAAACTCGTTCACACGTTCGATATTCGTTATTCAATAACTATGAACGGACGGGCTTTTTCAGACCAGTCGTTAAGATGCTTTTTTGGTAATATACGTAAGAGAAAGGAAGGTCTGGAAAATGAGGGTGTACATGATCTTGATACAGATAGCACCAGTCCTCTTTTGACAAGGCATTGGGTAATACTTTTTGCACATCAAAAAAAGACATCTGGGGACTTGTTTTGCAAAACATGCGGAATTCCTGGATACATGTTGTATCTCATAAAACCACATATACTTATGATAATATATTCCGCAATATAGTCAGTGGTTATTATGCACTATATCCTTATTATTAAAACAGTTACGGCTGGTTTGCGACTTTGTGAGTTAACAAACAAAGTCATATATAAGGCTTGACACCCCAATTTGTTTCTGACATGATGCACTGAGATTACTGATAATTTGATTACATAGTAGACATAGGTAAATAGTACACTTCTTACAAGCCCGCCTTAATAACATCTTTTCCTGATGTTTAACGGTTTTTCGATAGCGCTGAAAACACCTTTCCCCTGAAAAACAGGGGAAAGGTGTTTACTGCCTTTACACATATCTTTAATCAATTGTGGGTGCATTCCCATTTTCTTGTAAACGTGCATTTTGTCCCGTAGGGAC
>CAYHFB010000338.1:0-4792 GCA_964355695.1 uncultured candidatus Brocadiaceae bacterium | reverse complement strand
CTGTGCCAAATGAGCGATTTTACTCATTTCGAGATGTTTCTTCCCCACTTTGAGGATAAAAACGTTCATTTGGCACGGTCTGTGTGGCTTGGGAACGAGGCGAATGGGGCTTAATTTAACACTTTATTTGTAAAACGAACATGCAATTTGGAACTGTCTGTATTGTCGGCCCGGGGCTTATTGGTGGTTCTATCGGCCTGGGTCTCAAGGCCAGGAATCTGGTAAGAACTGTTGTTGGGGTTGGTCATCGTGCATCATCGCTCGAATGCGCGCGGAAAATGCACGCCATTGATACCGGCACGCTGCAGGTTGAAGACGCGGTAGGTAACGCCGATATCATCATACTTGCCACGTCCGTGAACCAGATTGTCGATCTGGCAAAAAGAATCATTCCCTTAATGAAAAGCAACGCCATCCTCACCGACGTGGGCAGCACAAAGGCCTACATTGTCGAGCAAATTACCAGCCATCTGAGAAAGGATATCGCCTTTGTCGGCGCGCATCCCATTGCCGGTTCTGAGCAGCGGGGTGTTGAGTTTGCCTCGAAAGACCTCTTCGTCGGGGCGACTTGCATCATTACGCCCTTAGACGCGCAATCAAAGGCCTCGGAAACGATTGCGCAACTGTGGCAACTGCTTGGCGCTAAGGTGACCTATTTATCCCCGCAGTTGCACGACGAAATACTGTCGTTTGTCAGCCATACGCCCCATCTCGTCGCTTCCTGCCTGATCAATGCAATTAAGAAGGAATATCTCGATTACGGCGCCAGCGGATTAAGGGACACCACGAGGGTCGCCTCCGGAGACCCGGAACTGTGGGTGAACATCTTTAAACAAAACCGTGAAAACGTCATAAGGTCTATCGACCGGTTTATCGTTGAATTGAACGGGTTCAGAAAAGATCTGTTAACCAAAGACAACTCCTCGCTCCTTGAACGGCTCACGCGCGCGAAGGAAGCGCGCGACAAGGTATTTCCTGGTAATTTATCCCATTAAAATTAAAGAACAAATAAAACATTATGTACTCAAGAATCGAAGTATTTTTTAAGCAGGGGACGCCTGACCCGCTGGGAAACAACGTCCAATCGGAAATCGAAACCTTTGGCTTCTCCGGGATAACAGGGGTGCGGGTTTGCCAGGTGTTCGTTATCTTTGGTGCGGTAAACGCCGGCGTTTATGATGCCATCGCCCAAAAGCTTCTTGTGGACGCCGTTACCCAGGGCTATCAGGTCTTGCCCGCCAATTACAGCGTTTCAGAGCCGAAATACCATATTGTAGAGGTTAGCCGCAAACCGGGTGTTATGGACCCCGTGGAGCAGTCCGCATTGAAGGCGCTCGGCGACGTCGGGATAACCGTAGCAGGCCTTAAAACGGCGCATAAATACCTTATCAGCGGGAACGTCCCCATAGCAACCATCCGTACGATAGCAACCAGGGTGCTGGCAAATACCAAGATTGAAGACGTCTTTATCTATCCGGAAATCCCTAATTATGAACATGACAACATCCGTTATATCCTTCAAAAGGTGACGGTGCCGCTCTTAAACGCCGATAACGCAAAACTGGGGCAGATCAGCGCCTTGGGTCAGTTGTCGCTCAATCTCCAGGAAATGCAGTCGATTCAAAACTATTACCGGACTCTTAAACGGGAACCGACGGATGTTGAACTGGAAACACTTGCCCAAACCTGGTCGGAACACTGCGTCCATAAGACCTTCAGGGGCATAATAGACTTCGACGGAAACCGCATCGACAACCTCCTGAAAAACACCATTATGAAGGCCACCCAGGAACTCAACAAACCCTGGTGCGTCTCTGTTTTCAAAGACAATGCGGGCATTATCCGTTTTGACGATCATTATAACATTTGCTTCAAGGTAGAAACCCACAACCACCCCTCCGCCATTGAGCCTTACGGCGGCGCCAATACGGGCATTGGCGGGGTAATCAGGGATATCATGGGCACGGGGTTGGGTGGAAAACCCATACTCAATACCGACGTATTTTGTTTTGCCCCGCCGGATACTTTGCAGGAGAAAATCCCCCCCGGCGTGTTGCATCCAAAGAGGCTGTTTAGGGGTGTCGTTGCGGGTGTGCGCGACTATGGCAACCGTACGGGCATCCCTACGGCCAATGGCGCACTCTTTTTTGATGAGCGGTACCTCGGCAATCCTATCGTCTTTTGCGGCACGGTGGGGTTGATACCAAAGGATATGTGCGAGAAGGATACGCATCCGGGCGATGCCATCGTCGTTCTTGGCGGCAGAACGGGACGCGACGGCATTCACGGCGCAACCTTCTCTTCGGTAGAGTTGCATGAGAAATCGGAGCAAACGTCAGGCGGCGCCGTCCAGATCGGCAACGCAATAACGGAAAAGGCGCTGCTGGACGTCCTCTTGCAGGCGCGCGACAAGGGCTTGTACCGTTGTATCACCGATTGCGGAGCGGGTGGCCTCTCTTCCGCCGTAGGAGAGATGGGACAAGACCTGGGCGCCGTGGTGGCTTTGGAAAAGGTACCCCTGAAGTACGAAGGACTTTCTTACACGGAGATATGGATTTCCGAGGCGCAGGAGCGGATGGTGATTGCCGTTGCGCCGGAAAAAGAGGCGGAACTCCTTGCCCTGTGTAAATCGGAAAACGTCGAGGCGACGGTTATCGGGAAGTTCACGAACGATAAAACCTTGCGGCTCTTCTACAACGCACAACCGGTCGGCGAAATTGACATGGACTTTCTCCACAACGGAATCCCCCGCCTGGAACGCAAGGCTACGTGGCATAAACCCGTCTTTGAAGAACCGAACCTGCCGGAAAAAGGCGACTACGGTGCGGATTTAAAAAAAATACTCTCCGCCTGGAACGTGTGCAGCAAGGAATGGGTCATACGCCAGTACGACCACGAGGTGCAGGGCGGCAGCGTCCTAAAGCCCCTTCAGGGCGTAAATAATGACGGACCGGGTGACGCTTGTATTATTACCCCCGTGCTGGGTTCCCGGAAGGGCATCATTGTATCCAACGGCATGAACCCCCGCTATGGAGACATCGAACCCTACAACATGGCCGCCTCCGCCATAGACGAGGCATTGCGGCAGATTATCGCCGTTGGCGGAAACCTGGGGCAGGTAGCACTGCTGGATAACTTTTGCTGGGGCAATACCAATAAACCCGACCGGCTCGGCAGCCTCGTAAAGACGGCGCAGGGTTGTTACGACGTGGCTGTTGCTTACGGAACGCCCTTTATTTCCGGGAAAGACAGCCTGAACAACGAATTCATCACCGAAAAAGAAACCATCGTCATCCCGCCAACGCTGCTCATCTCCGCCGTTGCGGTCATGGACGACGTACGGAACGCCATTTCCATGGACGCCAAAGCGCCCGGCAATCTCATCTATCTCGTAGGACTCACCCGTCCTGAACTGGGCGGCTCCCATTATTATTACGTACACGGCTACAAAGGAAACAACGTCCCCACGGTGGATACCACATTAGGGAAGAAGATTATGGACGCCCTATCACGGGCAACGGAGCGGCGGACCGTCAGGTCATGCCACGATTGCTCGGAGGGCGGCCTTGCCGTTGCCGCCGCAGAAATGGCATTTTCCGGGGGATATGGCATCACCCTTGACCTCAATGCCGTAGCCACAGAAGGCACCATCCACAGAGACGACACCCTCCTCTTCTCCGAATCCAACACCCGCTTCGTCGTCGAAGTGCAGCCGGAACATCGGCAGCACTTTGAAGACATCATAAAAGACATCCCGCATGGCTTACTGGGCAAAGTAACGCCTGAACCTCAATTCAAGGTCTATGGATTAAACAAGAAACCGGTTATCAACGAAAACATTTACGATTTGAAAGAGGCATGGCAAGCGCCGCTCAGGTGGTAGCCGGAGAAGAAAATAATCCCGATCGGTAGCGCAGGCTTCCAGCCTGCTGTTTTTTCGTTAAATAATGCAGGTTGGAAGCTTGCGTAACGTTTGGCGTAACTTTGCCGGTTCAATCTTGTAGATTGAACCGTAACGTTTGGCGCCAACATGACGTGAAGGAACAGAATAATGCCATGTATATTTCGAAATGTTTCAAGTCGCACAGCATTACGAAACAGTAGGGCGACCCTTTAGGGTTGCCCCCCTTGGCGCGCATTCATGGTGTTGCAATCTGTAGGGGCGGGGTTTCCCCGCCCTTTTGTCCGGGTTGCAATCATTGGTATGCACTCAGAGAGTTGCAAGGCTGAAGCCTTGCCCTACGTATAAAATAATACATAAATTCGAGTATAACATTGAAGGAGGACGGTTATGGGTGAAATAAGGGTTAGCATTGAACTGGAAAACTTTGGCGACCGGTACATGTATTTAAAAAAGAAAATAAAAAGAGAAGATGAGGTAAGGAAATACACGCTGGATGCTTTGGTGGATACCGGCGCAGTCATGTTAGCGCTTCCACAGGATATTGTGGAAACGCTGGGTTTGGAAATCCTCCGCACCGTGGTAGTCACTTACGCAGACGAAAGAAGGGATGAAAGGCCGGTTGCGGGAACGGTTACGATAAAAATCGGCAAACGGTTTATGAATACCGATTGTATTGTAGGGCCGCCAGCAAGTGAGGCACTGATAGGGCAGATAATTTTAGAGGAACTCGACTTAATCCCCGATTGCCAGAGGCAGACGTTAACACCAAGACCTGAATCCCCCATTTATCCGTCGCTAAAGATGAAATAGAAGGTGTTGCTTATTGTAGCGCAGGCTTCCAGCCTGCTGTTTTTTCGTGAAGCGATTGCAGGTTGGAAGCTTGCGCTA
>CAYHFB010000337.1:0-4886 GCA_964355695.1 uncultured candidatus Brocadiaceae bacterium | reverse complement strand
GAAGGGAGCCGGTCTAAAGTGGCCGACGCCTCGGCAAAGGTAACAAGCTTTACGCCCGATCGCGCAGGCGCCTACGTGGCACAGCTTGTTGTGAACGACGGTGAGCTTGATAGCAAGCCGTCTGCAATCCAAATACAAGCCTTTACCGATCAAACAGAGGCGATAACGGCCTTGCAGGGAATGGCGGCGGGGATAGCCGCATTGGACGGCAGCGCATTCAAAAACAGCGACATGCAGAACATGTTGTTAAACAAGCTCAACAGCGTGATAGCGAACATAGAAGCCGGTAAACAGTCAGACGCCACAAACCAGTTAAAAAATGATATCATGCCGAAAATGAGTAGCGCAGGCTTCCAGCCTGCTGTTTTCCTTCCCGGCAGTCCGTAGCGCAGTCTTCCAGCCTGCCGAATCCGTAACCAGCAGGCAGGATGCCTGTGCCACTATGCGTGATATTACCGCAGAGAACGCAGGGTATGCAGATATATCACCATCGTAGGGGCGGGGTTTCCCCGCCCCTGGCTTTTTTCTCTCGTGCCCAAGCTCTCGCTTGGGAATGAACCTGTGCCGGAAATCCCAGCTTCTTTCATTTTCTCTATCCGCTTGATATAAAACACCCTGAAAGTCCTGAAATTACAAAGAAAAACACGAAAAACTCAAAAACTCAAAAAAACGAGAGAACGTGGATACACAGAGAAAAGCCTTGCAAGATTTATGGGGATATGCTATTAACACACCAAAACAAGCTTGTAGTGGGGGGGGGGAAGTCCCATAGGTGTTAAGTTAACGGATGGATGTTCCTTCTAGCCCGACTTTACTGAGTTCGTAATTTTCCATTAGCATTACCCTCTTCCTTGTCGCTTGCAAATCCGCTGAGATAGCGGGTTTGCGCCTGCTTGCGATCATATTTCCCCGCCATATAAATGGTATCCTCTTAAAAAATCATGGTAAATACGAATTAAGTACCCGAAGATGTAATGTAACAAATAAACGGGTAAGATGTAAAGGCCGTATCCTGCATGGCAAAAGAGTGGCAAAGAGCGTATAGGGCATAAATAACATTTTTGTAGAATTGCTTTTTAAGGCTTCGGTTGATATAATGTAGTACGTTATGTGTTGTTAGAAATATAAGGGGGCGAAAGGATTCGACCGGATTAGTTGAGGTATAGGTGGCGTATTGAGGGTGTCGGGCGGCCTCATTAAAAACCTGGCAAATGATTTAAATGCCGAATATCCAATGGCAATGGCTGCTTAAATAACAGCCACGTTTCATTCATTTTACCTGCGAAGTGAATGAAACGTCACAAAGCAGGTTAGTTAGGTTTTCCGGCCTGGTGGAAACTATAACGAAACTTTAACTGGGCTGGCTGTAGGAAATCCTGTCTATTGGAGTTCTGCGCGGCGAGATCCCAAAAAATAGACTATTTACGTAGAAGCCTATATTGATCTGTCCAGGGACGCGGGTTCGATTCCCGCCGCCTCCACCATAACTCCTTGATGTTGCAAGAGGCTGCTTTGAAAGTTATTACCGTAAATTAGGGATTTAGCAGCTTATTTGTAATCGCACGCAATGACACGGTCGCCGTGTCCCCACACCAAACGGTTTCCACGCCTCGGCGGGGGATAACCCAATCCGCTACCATCCGCACAAAATTGCGGCTGGCTCATTCTTTCGACCTATCTACGTTCACCCAGGTTTATTCCGGTATTAAGCGTCACGTAAGCTGTTGATGACGATACCGGTGATTAGCTTGGGATAGAAGTATGTTGATTTTGGCGGCATTACCTTGCGCGCCTCGGCAATTTCCTTTACCTGTTCAATACGGGTGGGCCTGAGAAAGAAGGCCAATTGGTACTCGCCCGAACTTACCAGTGAAACAGCTTCCGTTTCTTCCTTCACGTATTTCACGTAATTTTTCAGGGATACATCATTGGAAGTTATGCCCAAAATTTTATTGATAATCAAACCGTGAAGAATGCCGGCATCCAGGCTCTTCCATTCCGGATGGGTATTGGTAAATACGGCGTCCAGCGTCTTTTGGTTAATCAACCGTAGTTTATAATAGGTGTCCGTCTTGCCGACGTACATTACGAATGCATTACCGCCGACCTCGCCGTTCAGCTTCGACATGAAATCCTCCACCTTGCACCCTTTTGCCAACGGTTCAACGTGAAAAGATTCTTTGAGTGTCGGGACAATCCGCTCAAAGCAGCGTTCCTCAATATTCCGCAACAATCGGTGCGCCGGGAGGATTTTTAAGCCGGGGTTGCTCATAGACACACATACCATCATCACATAATCAAAAGGCATATCGTCTTTCAACATGCTGTTTTCCTTACGCATTTGCTCTTTGTAAACCAATGAAGTCTCATAACGGTGATGCCCATCTGCGATAAAAAGAGGCTTTTCTTTCATGAGGGTAACGAGGGTATCGACGGTCTTTTTTTCCTTTATCACCCAAAGTCTGTTCTTTACCCCGGTGTCATCAACAAAACTCGTTGCCGGTTTTGTGGCGGTCAGTGCTGTTAAATAGGTATCGACGGTGTTGTTTTCGTCGGGGAAAAGCGCAAAGATAGAGCTG
The DNA here is from genome assembly GCA_964355695.1 of uncultured candidatus Brocadiaceae bacterium. Lineage (GTDB taxonomy): Bacteria > Planctomycetota > Brocadiia > Brocadiales > Brocadiaceae > JACVXV01. The sequence goes on along the minus strand of CAYHFB010000337.1, from coordinate 2,307 downwards.
AGGTTGGCCTGGCACGCTTGCGTGAGTTTCAAGCGGTCGGCCTTTGGTCCGGGCAGCGTTTGCTCGTGCGGGTAGATAGACCCCTTGTCAAACGGTTCGAGTTTTACCTGGGAAAGAAAACCCCTGCGGACAAACCATTGGTTTTCCACGAAGAATTCTTGCTCATACACGTAGATTGCCGGTGCGTCTTCCTGTTTCAACACCCCATTTTTCTTCCAGGTGTTGAATGTTTCCGCGGCGCGGGTATATTTATTTTCATTTTCCGTATCACCGGGTAGGTCTTTTCCCATATCCAAACGAATGATATTATTAGGATGCACCTGATAATATCGTTCTTGCTCCTGGGGTGAAATGACGTCGTACGGCGGCGTTACAACGTCCGAAACGTCTGCAATAACGTCCTGATTGTATCGGAGTCCTCTGAAGGGTTTTATAATGGCCATAGTAGTTTAATAGTATTAGTATCTTCCAAATAAAATGTTGACAATGTTAGCAAAAAGGTCTTCTAGTGTATGACAAACCCATGGGTTTGCTTGTTTGCTTCTTTTGTAGGGCAAACCTTCAGGTTTGCTTATTGCGTACGGAGGAGCAAGGCTGAAGCCTTGCCCTGCGAATTTCAAACCTTTGTAGAGACGCACGGTGATGCGTCTCTACATTAGGCAACAACGAATGATCGCCAAATGCCCACAGCAACAATTGGCATTCACCATGTAAATCAAAAAACCGCTTAGGTGCCTTCCTCCCAGGAAGCCAGGTACTTTACCTGCGACTTGGTAAGCTTGTCGATGGCGATTCCCATTGATTGTAATTTCAAACTTGCTACCCACTGATCGATATCCTTGGGAACTTCATAGACCTGGGGTAATAGCTTGCCTTTGTTCTGCATTACGTATTCCGTGGAGAGCGCCTGGGTGGCAAAGCTCATATCCATGACACAAGCCGGATGACCTTCCGCAGCCGCAAGGTTGATAAGGCGACCCTCGCCCAACAGGTAAATCGACTTGTCGTTTTTGAGTACGTATTGATCCACAAAATTACGGATCGACCTGTTTACCTTCTTTGCCATTTTTTCCATCGCTTCGATATCGATTTCTACGTTAAAATGGCCTGAGTTGCACACCATTGCGCCGTTTTTCATAACCGCGAAATGTTCTTCTCTCAGGACGTGAATATTTCCGGTCAGCGTGCAGAACAAATCGCCGATTTTAGCCGCTTTGCTCATCGGCATTACCATAAACCCATCCATTGCCGCTTCCAGGGATTTAATCGGATCAATTTCCGTTACTACGACGTTTGCGCCCATACCCTTTGCGCGCATGGCAAATCCTTTTCCACACCAGCCGTAACCGGCAACAACAATAACCTTACCGGCAATCAGCATATCCGTAGCGCGGATAATACCATCAAGGGTAGACTGTCCGGTACCGTAACGGTTGTCGAAAAGATGTTTCGTGTCTGCATTGTTAACGGCAATTACGGGGAACTTCAGTGCGCCGTCTTTTTCCATGGCCCTCAACCGTATCACGCCCGTGGTGGTTTCTTCCATGCTGCCGCAGATATTAGGGATGAGTTCCTTGCGGTCCTTATGAATGGCTGAAACCAAGTCTGCGCCGTCGTCCATCGTAATAGTCGGCTTGTGGTCCAGTGCCGCAATAAGGTGTTTATAATAGGTTTTGTTATCCTCGCCTTTGATAGCGAAGACAGGGATGCCGTAGTCTTTAACAAGGGATGCGGCTACGTCGTCCTGGGTTGACAAGGGGTTTGATGCGCACAGCACTACGTCAGCGCCACCCGCCTTGAGTGTCCTTACCAGATTAGCCGTCTCTGCCGTCACATGGAGGCAAGCGGACATCCGTGATCCTTTCAACGGTTTTTCCTTTTCAAAGCGTTCCTTTACCTGTGCCAATACCGGCATATCATTACTGGCCCATTCAATACGTTTCTTACCACCTGCCGCAAGACCAATATCTTTTACATCATGCTTCATGAACTCTCCTTTTTTCTAAATAAACTATATAACACACTAAAACTTATCAATTTTTCGAAACAATTCTGGAGGTGGGCGATCTTGCTTATAAGAAATTCTTTGTCTTCTGAAAGCCAGTCCGTCCTTGCCTTTCTAAGGTCTTTCTCTAGACCTGTTCCTTCGATCTTCTATACTTTTTCGTCTCCCAATACTGCATCAGGCTTCGAAGCCTGAATTTACAAAATCTGACAGTTGACTTTATCTAATATCTTTTTTGTTAATACCGCAAAATCTTTATAACATTTTTGGACTGCATGAAAATGCGCCCCTATGGCTCCATC
>CAYHFB010000336.1:0-4904 GCA_964355695.1 uncultured candidatus Brocadiaceae bacterium | reverse complement strand
CAATTTAGTTACAGGGCTATTGAGAAAAATCGCTCAAACAACACGTGTCTTCACCCTGCGACCCTTGTGCGCACCCTGTGCCTTCTGCATTGTTTGCGATAAATGATTACGATTTTTTGTCCGGGCGTTCCGTGCACGGCTTATCACCGGGTCCCGGCAACGGCGCTTTGTCCCCGCCAGCGGATTCTTTCTTGAGGAGGGTCTCGACGTCGGAATAAGGGTATATTGTTAGCGCGTTGTTTATGGGCAATCCTCCCGTGTCGTTGAGTTTGGCGGCCTGTGATTCCATTACGCCCAGTTTGACGTCAATCCCCGCATCCTGTAGTTTCCGCATACCCTTGCCGGAGGTGATGGGATTGGGGTCAATAATGGCGATAACAACTTCTTTAATGCCAGCCTTAATGATAGCGTCAACGCACGGCGCCGTTTTGCCGTAATGAGCGCACGGTTCCAGGGAGACGTACAGCGTGGCGCCCACTCAAGCCTCTCCTCCTTCGCCGAGCGCAAACACCTCCGCGTGTGCGCCGCGAAATGCCTGGTGGTAGCCCATTCCTACGGCAAGGCCATTTTTCACCACCACGGCGCCCACCATGGGGTTGGGTTCAACCTTGCGTTAAGCGTTTTGGGGAATGGCATGGACAGACGCAGTTTGCCCGTACCTGTTTTGGTTTTCTCTACCGTTTGCCCCTGTTTAAAGATTGAATTGTACCATCTCTATGGGTTCAAAATAATTGGTATTTCACGTTCGGTCATAGCTTATACGGCGAGAACGTTCTCCATCCTATTTGCTTTCAACAGGTTCCGAAAATACAGCAAACCAGAAGCCTGCGCTACTATCAACACACAAGCACTGCCACCCACCGGCGTAGGACAACTGAATCCGCAGTCAGTCCGTTTGAACATATTCATTACGCCTCGCCTGATAGTACTGTTATTCTAAGGCCGTCTTAATGACTATTTATGGTGTACAAATCCCGGCGACTGCGATGCGGTATGTGAAATATCAAATAAATTTCAACTCCCCATTGCCATAACACCCGCTCGCAGGTAAAATGGCAATTAGGGCATTACCGCCTTACCACTTGGCAAAACCAAAAACCGGTATTATCCGTGAAACCGGAGATTCCAATCGTTTTTAATTGATCTGAGGTACTCCCTCGTCAGGGCTTTTATGTCAGCGTTGCTTGTTTGCAAAAAAACATTATCAAGAGGAAACGACGTGTCTTTTCGTTTTTACGGCTTGCGGCAAGTGCGGCTTACCTGTGACAGGAATCTTATGTTCCTTGCCTTAGCAATCGGTATCCTTTGCAATCTCCTCTGTTTTTCTCACAGTGTCCTTGCCATGGGGGACGTCTCCAAATTCACCTTTGCTCAATTGCACTACAACGGCGGCAACTGGAACCCGCGTCCCAATGCCGGAAAACGGCTTATGTGGGAACTGGTAAAAAGAACCAGCGTTGAAGCGCGTATCGAATCGGTTGCCGTTTCCCCCGGAGACACGGAAATCTTCGAATACCCGTTTATCTATCTCTCCGGCGACCAGGAATTCCCGCCGTTCAGCGACGCCGAGATCAGCAACCTGAAAGGATACCTGGAGTTTGGAGGCATGCTCCTGATTGACGATTGTATGGGAAAGGCGGGCTTTGGATTTGATGCATCGGCGCGGCGTGAGATTAAAAGATTGTTCCCCAACCGGCCGCTGGAAAGACTGCCTGCGGACCACACGGTTTTTAAGTCATTCTACCTGCTGAATCAGGCTTACGGCAGGATTGCAGAAAAACCGTATCTGGAAGGCGTCACGATAGAAAACCGCACCGTCATCGTATTGTCACAAAACGACCTGGGTGGCGCATGGTCGCGAGACCCGATGGGAAACTGGGAGTACGAGGTTGTCCCCGGTGGCGACACCCAGCGGTCGATGGCCTTTCGGCTAGGCGTCAACATCGTCATGTACGCCCTGACGGGCAATTACAAACAAGACCAGGTACACCTCCCTTTTATTTTGAAGCGGCAAATGTAACCGATGTCGGGTGGATTAAGCAAAGCGTATCCCCCGGATTTGGAATTCCCCTATAATTAAATTTGGATTCTGGCGGCTTTTTTTAATGAAACCTTCGGCGACATTTTCACGTTCACGCGCAGGGGCAGGGGTGTATTGCAATACGCTCCTGCACACGCGCCAGGGGTGGCAACCCTAAAGGGTCGCCCTACACATGAACACAGAAAACATCAATCAATGGAATCTCACCTTCACCGGCATGGAAAGCCCATGGCTGCGAGCGCTGGCGCTGGTTTTGGCGCTGGCCGCGCTCTACTTTTCCTGGACAAGCATTAAGACGCTCCATCCACCGGTCAAGCGGTGGCTGGTCATGCTTCTGCGGTTTGCAGCCGTTGCCATCATCGTCCTCATGCTCCTCCAGCCGCAGATGGAGCAAAAGGAGGTGCTTAAGCTAAAAAACAAGGTCGTATGTGTCCTGGATAATTCCATGAGTATGACACTCAAGGGCGGCGATACGGGCATTGCCCGGTCACAGCTTGTCGATACCTTTTTCAAAGAAAACGCGTCGTTCATCAAGAAGCTGCAGGATGACTTCGACGTCGATTTCGTAACTTTTTCCGATACCGTAAAAGAGATTTCGGCCGCCGACGTCGGGAAAGGGATTGTTTACGACGGCGTTAATACCGACGTCGTCTGGATGCTCCAGTATCTGAAAAAACGGTACGAAGGCAAATCCGTTAAAGGCTGCTTTGTTTTTTCCGACGGTGCCGACACGGGCGAGTATTCTCATAGCGCCGACAAGCTCGAAATCGCGTCGAACCTCGCTACGGGACTCTCCGCACCCTTTTTCACCTTTGCGCCAGGTGGAAATATGGAGGTAAAGGACGTTGCCATCAGCGACGTCGTTTATGATGCATTTACCTTTGTGCGAAGCCCGTGGCGGGCGGACGTCGTTATCAAAATCTTCGGGTATAAGGGCCTGCGGCTCCCCATTACCTTAAAGCAAGGCAACGATATCATCGCCTCGAAGATCATTGACGTCGGAAACGAGAAGGAAATCCATATAGATTTGTCGTTCACGCCCTACACAACAGGGACGTTCCTTTACACCGTCTCCCTGCCCGTCCAGCCCCAGGAGGCCATTACCGAAAACAATCAGGTGAGCTTTTTGGTAAAGGTGGTGCGTGACAAGATCAGGATCATGCACGTCTGCGGCCGTCCATCCTGGGACGAACGGTTTCTCCGGCGCATTCTGAAGAACGATCCCAACGTCGATCTCATATCATTTTTCATCCTCCGGTCGCCCACCGACAACTCAGAGGCGAGAAATGACGAGCTGAGCCTCATCCCCTTTCCTATCGACGAGTTGTTTACCCAGGCGCTTAGCAGCTTCGACCTGGTGATATTCCAAAACTTTGACTACCGTCCGTACGACGCGGCCTTTCTCCGCTTTTCACACTACTTGAACAACATCAGGAAATTCGTTACCGACCAGGGCGGCGGATTTGTCATGGTCGGCGGCGATATCTCCTTTTCCCAGGGCGGATACGACGGCACGGCCTTAGAAGAAATCCTCCCCGTGGAACTCGACGGCGGGAAAGACACCATCGACCTCTCCCGGTTAAAGGCCACACTGACCAACGACGGCCTGAAACACCCGATCACCTTTCTCGAAGGCGATACGGACAGAAACGCCGCCCTCTGGAGTGAGCTTCCCGCACTCGACGGGTGCAACAAGGTTGCCCGCCTGAAGGCAGACGCTGTATCCCTGGCAACCTTCCCGATATCGGGGAATCCACCCCTCATTTCCGTCAGGGACGCCGGGCAAGGCCGCTGCATGGCCATTACCACCGACTCCCTGTGGCGCTGGAATTTTGTTACCGTGGGGCAGGGCGGCAGTAACAGGTATTATCTGAAATTCTGGCAAAACTCCATTAAGTGGCTCATTAAAGACGCCTCCCTGAACCCCGTCCACATTCGCATAAACAAGGAGACTTTTTTGCCCAACGAAGAGGCACAGGTACGGGTTGAGGCCCTGGGCAGGAATTACCAGCCGCTGGAAGGGGTGCAATTGGATATGGAAGTTACCAACGAATTTTCAGGAGAACGCATATTCTCCACAAAAGGCGCCACAGACGCCGACGGACAATATCGGCTTGCAATAAAGCATGACAAAGAGGGGTACTACATCGTCAAGGTAACGGCAAAAAAAGAGAACGAAGAAATCGGGCAGGACTACGCCGTCTTCAGTATAGCCGCGGAAAACAAGGAGTTTAAAGACCCCGCCATCAGGAGAGACCTGCTTGCCAAATTGTCCGGCATATCCGGGGGGAGATATTTTGACCTTCCGGTGAAGGACGTGGAAGAAAAAATATCGCTTGAAAACCCCGCCGTCACAAAACTCGTCGGCAACCGCCGCGTCACCTTATGGGACAACGGCTACATCTTCCTCATCCTCCTGGCAACCGCCTCCGCAGAATGGTGGATTAGGAAGCGAAGCGGGTTGAGCTGAGGGTGGAGACGCGGTAGTTGCAGGGGGGAAGCAGTTTACCGCAGTGAGCGCAAGCAATTCCGTTCAAAGCACGGTAATTTGTGGTTCCCGTTTTCCTCTGCGACCTCCGTGCCCTCTGCGGTGGGTTGTTGCCTTTCTTTGCGCTCTTTGCGGTGAAATCTGTGTAATCTGCGGTTCCCGTTTTTCTCTGCGACTTCCGTGCCCTCTGCGGTGGGCTGTTGCCTTTCTTTTGCGCTCTTTGCGTCTTTTCTGTGAAATCTGTGTAATCTGCGGTTCCCGTTTTTCTCTGCGACCTCCGTGCCCTCTCTGAGCATAATACTCACTTAACACCGCTGGCATAAAAGTTTATACTGTCCACCATGAGAATATGTGGACAAGAATTTTCAAGCAGTA
>CAYHFB010000335.1:0-4918 GCA_964355695.1 uncultured candidatus Brocadiaceae bacterium | reverse complement strand
GCCGGAGAAAATCTATCGGTAGGACAACCGTTTCTGGTTGACATTATGAATCTTCCTAATTCCCCTGGATAAGGAATTTGGGTAATTCATCAATACGTTGAGGTCGAGAGTGATAACTGGCATTCAAAGATAAAAACCGTCACCCTCTAACCTGATCAGCCAATATTGATGATTTCGTAAAAACTTTTCTTTATACCACAAAGAGCGCAGGGTTTGCAGAGAAAAGCCTTTATTATCAACCGGTTTTTCTGCGTCCTCCGCAGTGGCTTTTTGCGATTCCATCACCATTAATCGCTTGGAAAAGCGCCTGCCTTTTTACGCATTAATTCGGGAATCCCTGGAATAGCATTGAGTCTTGAGACTCGGTCATTAAGGTATTCCCCAAAAGATAGTCCCCGTTTGCGGCAAGTCTTTTTTCAATTTACCTCAACTTATTGTGGACTTGCCAATTTTTCTATCTTAGCGCCGCACACCTTGTATTCTGCCGTTTGGGTGATGTTGTCGTAGGCGTCATTGGTCAGCTTGTTTACGGCTGCCTCGGCAAAGTGCATGGGTATCCAGATGACGCCTTTTGTTACTTTTTCCGAGACCTCGGCTCGTGCGGTGATGCTGCCGCGGCGGCTGCATATCTTTACCATCTCGCCGTCGGAAATGCCCAGTGCTTTGGCGTCCGTCTCGTGTACCTCGACAAAGCAGTCGTTCGTCTTGTGGATGATGCCGCTTGACCGCCTGGTCATCGTCCCTGCGTTGTAATGGTAGAGGGTGCGCCCCGTGGAGAGCAGCAGCGGATAGTCCTTATCGGGACTCTCCGCAGGCGCACGGTACGGCAACACAAAGAATTTTCCGAGGCCGCGCGGGAATTTGCCCTCGTGTAAAAATTTCGTGCCGGGGTGGTCTTTGTCGGGACACGGCCACTGGATGCCGTTTTGCTCGATCCTCGCGTAGTTGATACCTGCAAAGAGCGGCGATAGGCTTGCAATCTCGTCGTATATCTCCTTCGGGGATGGGTAGTCCATCTTGTAACCCATGCGGGTGGATATTTCGGCGGTGATTTGCCAATCCGGCCTTGAGTTTCCAACCGGGTCGATGGCCTTGCGTACGCGCTGCACACGGCGCTCGGTGTTGGTAAAGGTGCCGTCCTTCTCCGCAAAGCTGGCGGCGGGCAGGATGACGTCGGCGTATTGCGCCGTCTCCGACATGAAGATGTCCTGCACAACTATGAATTCCAGGTTTTTGAGGTTTTTAACGGTGGAATCCTGATTCGGCTCGCTGAGTACCGGGTCTTCTCCGATGACATACAACGCCTTAAACTGGTTCTGGCTCATCTTTTCAAACATGGATGGCGCGGTCAGTCCGGGCGTCCTCGATAATTTCACGCCCCATGCCTTTTCGAATTTCTCCATGACGGCGTTGTCGTTAACGTCCTGATAGCCGGTCATTTTGTTCGGAATGCAGACGTCGGTGGCGCCCTGCACGTTGTTCTGTCCGCGAATGGGGTTAACGCCCGTGCTGGGTTTCCCGATATGGCCGGTCAACAGGGCAAGATTTGCGATGGTTCGCACGTTGTCCGTTCCGCAGGTGTGTTCGGTAATGCCCAGGGTGTAATAAATGGCTGATTTTTCCGAGGTGGCGTAAAGCCGCGCCGCCAGACGGATGTCTTCCGCGGGGATACCGGTAAATTCAGACGCCCTTTCGGGGGTAATGTCCTTGAGGAATTCCTTGAGCGCATCAAAATCCTCGGTGCGCGTCTTGATGAACTCCTTGTTTTCAAGCCCCTCGGCAATGATGACGTGCGCCATTGCGTTGAGAAGCCAGTTGTCGGAACCCGGCTTGACGGGCATGTACAGTTTCGCATGTTCGGCAAAAAAGATACGGCGAGGGTCGGCCACAATAAAGGTGCACCCCCTCCTCAATGCCTTTTTCATCTCCAATCCTACGATGGGATGTGCCTCGGTTGGGTTGCCGCCGATGAGGAATATGAGCTTGCAATCCTTGATTTCGCTAATGGAATTGGTCATTGCACCGCTTCCAAATGACATCGCCAGACCGGCGACGGAAGGAGCGTGTCAAGTCCTGGCACACTGGTCTACGTTGTTAGTTCCAATCGTAGCCCGTCCAAGTTTCATGGCTAGGTAATTATCCTCATTCGTGCAACGGGAGGAGCTCATCACTCCGATCGTGTCGGGTCCGTACTTTGCCTTTATTTCGTTCAGTTTCGTGGCAACGAGATTCAACGCCTCGTCCCATGTGGCCTCTTCAAACGTGCCGTTTCTTTTAATGAGCGGCTGCTTGAGGCGGTCGGGGTGATGGATAAAGTCGTAGCCAAAACGTCCTTTTACGCACAGGTTGCCGTCGTTGGGGATAGAGCCCATTTGTGAGGTTACTTTAACGACGCGGTTCCCTTTCACGTTCAAGTCCATCGTACAACCCACGCCGCAGTAGGCGCAGGTGGTTTTAACCTTTTTGAAGTCCCAGTCGCGCCCTACGCCTGCGGCCTGTTTTTCCACGAGCGCGCCGACGGGGCAGGTGGAGACGCATTGTCCGCACAGCACGCACGAGGTATCGCGTCGGCTCATCCCGAAGGGTGTACCCGTCTCGGTTGCAAAACCGCGGTGTTTGAAATCTATGGCGTGGTCTTGCTGCACTTCCGCGCAGATGCGGACGCAGCGCCCGCACAGGATGCACTTGCTGGTATCCTGTTGGATAACGGGGTTCGGGTCATTGGTAACGCCGCCGTCCGGCTGCTGAAAAAACCGGCTTTCCCTTACGCCGTGTGAATAGGCAAGGTCTTGCAGTTTGCAGGAGCCGCATTTGTCGCACGTCAAACAATCCTTCGGATGGTCGGAAAGGATCAGTTCCAGCACCATCTTTCTTGTTTTCAATACCTTTTCGGATTCGGTGCGAATCACCATGCCGTCGGTTACTTCCGTATTGCAGGATGTAATAAGGGCGCTCGACTTTCCCCTCTCGACTTCCACCATACAGACCCGGCACGCCGAAAAGGGATCCAGGCGCGGGTCGTGGCAAAGTGTCGGGATTTGAATGCCGAGGGAACTGGCCACCTGTAAGACCGTTTTACCTTTGTTTACTTCTACGACGTTGCCATCTATGCTGACCTTGATTTTTGGTACCATTACCATAAAAAATCCTCTCCAAAGTATATTGAAAATATTGATTTCTACAAACAAACCAGGCGCGACTGAACTTAATTTTTGCCGGGATAACAGGATTAGCGGGGTTATGTTTCCTGTTTATCCTGTTATCCTGTCAAAAAAACAAATGAGAACTTATGAGGGTTGTCTCTCCCGCTTATGCAATACCACAAATCAACTAATGATAATCCCCGCGTAACCCACCACCGAACGGTAATCGCCGGAAATATCGCCGCTGGTTTCATAACGGACAAGCTCCGCCTTTTTCGCTCCACGCCTCTTGGAACACACCATCATGATGAAGGTGGGGAAGACGCCGCACATCGTTATGCCCAGGGAGTGCGCCTTGCTACACAAAGCATCCTCATTGAGTGACAGTATCTCGTTGATGGCTATTTTATCTTTCTTGCTGACGCTTTCCTGCGATTCGTAATGTGTCATGTCGGATGATGCCACCACCAGGGCTTGGGGCGCCATCCTTTGCAATACCTGCGATAAACTCGTTCCGATATACCGAAGGTCTGATAGGTTTTGCGACGATATGGTCAATACCACGATTTTGACGAGGGGGTTAAAATGCTGGAGAAACGGTATCTGCACCTCTGCTGCATGTTCGCCAAGGTGGGCGTCCCTGTCTTTATCAAGAATTTCACAATTGTGCACCAACTCCTCCACGACCTCATCGTTTGTCTCGACGTTACCCAGGGGCGTCTGCCACGGCCCGCCAGGCCAGAGGGCGTACGGCACGCCATTGCCGGTATGGTTGGGCGCAATAATAACGACGGTGTCCGGTATCGTTATCTGCGAATACAGTTCGCCTGCAACACGCCCGGAATACCGATAGCCGGCATGGGGGGATACGACGCCCAACGCACTGCGCTTTTCGGTAACTACCGTGGTGTACCCTTCGATTTCTGCCTGTAGTTGGCGTGCGCTTCCGGGATAAAAGGAACCCGCAACGGCCGGTGGTCTCACGGTAATCATTTTTTCACCCTAAAAAACCATTTCAAAGAGGTACTCCCGCCTGTTAAAAGTTGACATTAATATAATCTACCATGCTCCCGTTTTCCAGTCAAAATTCTTTTGAGAAGAAATTTTTCAGGTGCCACCAAAATTCCCCGGCGTAGCAAAGCCGCAACCCCAAAAGCGTTTAACCACAAAAGACACGAATTACACGGATTTTCACGGATTATTATTGGGTTCATTTTGATTTTAGGGATGCTTTCTGTATAATAGCATGGAAATACCGTCCCCTGTAGGGTGGAATAAGCGAAGCGTATCCACCAAATTAATGATATTACCGAAGAGATGTAGCGTACGTGGAGAAATCAACATCGTTGGGGCGGGGTTTCCCAGCCCTTGGCTTCTAAACCAAATAAGGCCACCGTATCAACGCAAAAAAAGCGTGGATTCCGGTTTGGGAGCCACGGAATACCCGGAATATTCGGAGCGCACAGATTTTGAGTTACATGCCTCTTGGGAAATGTTTTTTCTCGTTCTCACGCTCTCAGGCTGGGTCAAATGGACAAATTTACGCTATTTTTTGTATTTCTTCCCCACTTTAAGAGTAGAAATGTCACATAATGCAACGAAATCAGGCTAAAATGGGCAATATTTAAGGGTTCTCCCCCACTTTTAGAATAAAAAAGTTCATCTGGCACAGTCTGTCTGTGTGGGAACGAGGTGGATACGTATAAAATGTTCGTGTAAATTCGTACTACAATCCATCAACTTCTTGTTTTTTATGCTCGTTTTTCAAAATGCAA
>CAYHFB010000334.1:0-4935 GCA_964355695.1 uncultured candidatus Brocadiaceae bacterium | reverse complement strand
AGCTTGACCAACTCTAACCCAACGGGTGTGATTTGTTTTCAAAAATAGCATTTTAACGGTTTATGAAAATGGAAAAAAACGTCAAACTTATAATAGACGAATCCGTATCATCGGCAAAAGTTAATCGCTTTGAAGCATTCCTTAAACAAAAGAATATTGGGATTGCAGAACGCTTGCTCATTGCCGAAAAGCATTCGGGGATACCTGATAACCTGATATTACACCATCTTCTTGACAAACAAAGTATATTTATTACATCAGACCAGCCGCTCCATAATAAGGTTTTATCGAAAGGATTCCAAAGTTACTATCTTGATGAAACGCAGATCACCGGCAAGCATTTGAAAGGCATCCCAATAAAACCGGATTGCCCTGTAATTGCCAAAGACGCGAAAATCAAAGAAAGTTATCACTGTCCTCCAACGGCGCTTCGGCCATTTTTGATGCCGGGCGAGGAATCAAAACATAAGAAATTAAACACAAAAAGGAGGCGTATCCGAAGCCACTTCGGCGGTCTGGAAAATGTGGACACGGTGGCCCTTACCGTTTCGACAAAACACTTGGCTTCCGGCGAATTGATTGGGATACGCATGTACGTGTCCTCAAAAAACAGTATCAAGGCGATCACGGCGAGCGAGAATTACATCCTGGAAGACATCAATCGGGATCAGACGGCAAACGTAGCGGTCTGCCATAGTTTGATATTAAGTATTCGATTGATGTTGCACTTTGTAAAGACCATCGTGTATTATGATGCAGCCATTGCTGACGGCCTGAAAAAAGAGATGGAACCGCCTGTTTCCGGGCAACCAATAAGTACTTTTAAACAATTAATCGACTGTTTCCCAAATATAGAATTCGTAGCGGCATCCAAAGGAAAGCACATTGAGGGTTTGCGTAGTAAATTGGAGGATATATCTAAACAACGAAAGTGCAACGAGATAATAAACGGGGATTTTAAGGAGATTGTAGAAAGAGTTGCAAGCGGCAAGCCTGTTAAAACATCCGTAAGTTCTCATTACGTTGAGGTGAGGACGTAAGCATAATCAACTTCCCGATATTAAATATTTTTGTATAACAGAAATGAAATTAATGAATAGTATGAGCGGATGTTAGGGAAGCTATTTGTGCTTAAGCCCTAGCGTCTTTGCGTTAAACAGGTTTTCTTGTTGTCTTTAACGTTGTGTCTTCTCAAGATTTTAATCCTGAGATCGTTTTTCTTTGCGTCTTTGCAACTTAGCGTCTTTGCGTTAAACAGTTTTTTTTGTTGTCTTTACCGTTGTGTCTTCTCAAGATTTTAATCCAGAGATCGTTTTTCTTTGCGTCTTTGCAACTTAGCGTCTTTGCGTTAAACGGGTTTTCTTGTTGTCTTAGCATCTTGGCACTTCCCCTAAAATCTCAATCATTAACGCAAAGACGCAAAGATGCAAAGTCGCAAAGGATATCTTGGACTCAGGTTTCAGGTCTAATAGGGCGTAAGCATAATCAACGTCCCGATATTAAATATTTTTGTATAACAGAAATGAAAGAAATTAATGAATAGTATGAGCGGATATTAGGGAAGTTAGTTGTGCTTAAGCCCTAAATTCAAACTTTAAAAGCAAAAACATGCTATTTTTCAATGAATTAATAAAACGAGAGCATCGTTTTACATCGACTTATTGAGAACTTACAAACATCCGTACTTTAAGCATGGAGAAATACTATAACGTATCCGTCTTCTCCGGTGTTCCTGTAACCAAAAGCGATAACAACTATGCTCTGTCGCTTCGTTTAGCGGCCGCATACGAAGCTACGGTTGAGGATGTGATAAAAAGGTATTCGAAATAAAAGGTGGTGTGAAAGCTGAGGACTTGATTGTATAGTAATGTTCCTTCTAAAGGAAAAGAAGCAGGCGCTATACGGAATATGGTGAGTAGCGGTGTACTTGTTTAAACAGTAGATTGGGAATAGCCAATGCACGTCATCACACGGAAACGGTTTGAAATACCGGCAAGGGTAAGCATACATTATTAGCATAGATGCAAACACTGGGCATACGCATGGAAGTATTACAAATAGCCGGAATACCTGTTTCTTTCTCCTGCGAGATTGATTTAAAAAAGATCAATTCTGCCGGCGCGTTCGAGAGCTACCAACTCTTCAGATTAAATCTTGATGCGCATAAATTATCGCTCCTCCCGGCATTTGACACATTACTCGCCCTGAACCTTTCGCGCGGAATTGTTCCCTTCGAACACCAGATAAATTCCGTAAAAAAACTCCTGGGCCGGTTCCGGGGCAGGGGAATGCTCTGCGATGAGGTAGGTCTCGGCAAGACCATTGAGGCGTCTCTTGCCATGCTCGAACTTATTACCAGGGGGTTAATCAAGAGAGTCCTTATCCTTGTGCCGCCGTCATTAATTGAGCAATGGAAGGAAGAGACGTTTTTCAAATTCAACCTTGAGTTTGTTACGTCCGACGACAAGGACTTTAAAGCACACGGCAGCGCTGCGTGGGGGAAGTCTGACCGTATCATCGCGTCAATCCACACCGCCAAGAAGTCGCCCCATGCGGACGCAATCAAACAAGAGGACTTTGACCTGATTATCGTAGACGAGGCTCACCACCTCAAAAACGCCAATACCGTCGGTTGGAAATTCGTCAACTCACTCAAGAAAAAGTACATCTTTCTCCTCACCGCGACCCCGGTGCAAAACAATCTCGAAGAGCTATTCAACCTCGTGACGCTTGTGTATCCGGGCGAACTCGGCACCTTGAAATCCTTCAAGAAAAACTTCATCTCATCAGGCGACCGCCTGACGCCGAAAAACTACGATCAATTGAGGTCTCTCCTCGGAGAACTCATCATCCGCAACCGCCGCGCAACGAGTGACGTCAAATTTACCAAACGATACGCCAAAACGATACGGGTTCAACTGAGCGAGAAGGAAAAGGTGTTGTACGATTCCGTATCAGACGTGGTGAAAAACCAATACAATGGCTCGCCTCAACAGGTCAGAATGGCTCTACGCATCCTCCAGGAAGAGATTGGGAGCATACCGTCCGCCGCCGTATCTACCCTCGAAAGCCTCAAAGACAAGCTCCCTGGCACGGCTCAAATCGCCAGCCTTATCGAACAATGCAAACGTTTGGACTTTCCTGAAAAGGTCAAGGTGTTGATTGACGTTATTAACAAAACACCCGGCAAGGTGATTGTTTTTACCAAATTCAGGGCATCGCACGCCGCAATAATGGTGGCGCTGGAAAAACACTCTATCCTGTTTTCGCCCTTGCATGGCGGACTTAGCCGGCACGAGAAAGAAAAATCCATCAAGGAATTCCAACACACCACAAAGGCCCTGGTGGCAACCGACGTGGGCAGTGAGGGTAGAAACCTCCAGTTCTGCAACCACATCATCAACTTCGATCTCCCCTGGAACCCCATGAAGATTGAGCAGCGGATCGGAAGGATATCCCGTATCGGACAGGAAATGGAAGTACACGTCACCAACCTATCCGCAAAGGACACCATCGAAGACCACATCCTGTACCTGCTTGACGCCAAGATAAACATGTTCGAACTCGTTATCGGGGAGATTGACGTTATCCTGGGTCGGCTGGATGATGAGATGGACTTCGAGTCCCTTATTATGGACGCCTGGACAAAATCCCCGGACATAAAGCAATTCGAGGGAGAAATCGCCCAACTGGGAGAAGACCTGCTGGCCGCAAAGCAGAAATACGCCACGTTGAAGGACACGGAAGACAAGATATTCGGAGACCAGTTTAACACAACCACCGCAGAAAAGGCGGCAACGGAGGACACTGAAGATGAGCACCGCAATCCTTGAAAAATTCCTTATTGATTACGTTGAAGCAAATGAAGGCGAGGCCGAACTTATCGACGAGGGGACGTACACCGTCCTTTACGGCACGGAACCTACGATAAAAACCGTTACCTTCGAAATTGAGGTTGCGAAGGAAAGCAATCAGGTGGAGCTATTCCTGCCGGGCAGCATATTTTTTGACGCCGTCGTCCGTAACGCCATGGCAAGGGGCGGCCTGTGCGCAACCTATTTGTCGGGTTTCCAGGCCGTTATGAAGGTAATCCTGTCCGATTCAATGAGAACCTTTTCCTTTGTGGATCACGGGAAAGACAGCGCAAAGAAGGTAGAGCCAAAGATGCCCTCTTTCCAGCCGTACAATTTCAGGATATGGACGTTTGCCTTTAAAGTGCGCGTGACAACGGACGTCATCGAAGACCATTTGTACGCGGTTTCCATTGACGCACGCACGCATAAGGTCGTCAAGCACTTTACCGAATACCTCGACAAGTTTCAGCATCTCCCGCAGTATGAGGAAGGCATCCCCGACTATCAACCCCAGGACTTCCAGCGTTATTACCAGACGTCCCTTGAATACGTGAAACAAAAGGTTACGAGCCTGATTGCCAGGAAAAAGCAGGAGACAACGGACCTGAAGCTAAAAGAAACGGTGCGCATCAGGAAATACTACGACACCCTGAACGAAGAGATGGAAGACGTCTTGGAAAAGAAGGCAGGAGACCACGAGGCCATGGCAGCAATCCAGTCAAAACAAAAGGCCGTACTCGCACAGAGGCAATCGTCACTGGACGACATAGAATTCCGCTACAAAATGAGCGCCGGTATGTCCCTGGTATCCGTGCTGGTAACGAACTACCCCTGCTACGTCTCAAAGGCAAGCGTCCCCTCAACCCTGCAACCTGCCGTGTACGACGTCATCTGGAACCCGCTCTTCAAGCGTTTCGAACCATTGGCCTGCCCAACCTGCAAAAACCAGAGCTACGCCCTGCACTTCCTCCGCACGGGCGTCCGATGCCAGAATTGCTTCAGCAGTTCCTGAACCCCATTGCTACAAATTGGTAATGTGGGCGTCTCCGAAAATGATGTCGGGGGGATTAAGCGAAGCGTA
>CAYHFB010000333.1:0-4943 GCA_964355695.1 uncultured candidatus Brocadiaceae bacterium | reverse complement strand
CAAGCAAGCAAGCAAGCAAGCAAGCAAGCAAGCAAGCAAGCAAGCAAGCAAGCAAGGTAAGACTAAAGACCTGTTTTGTGTATGTGCCAGGGTAGCAATTCAGCGTGTTTGAGCAAAAAACACAATCTGTAGTAAAAAACGCTTGATTTGTATTTTCTGGCTATATTTTAGTAGTACAACCTGTGGCGGAATTTTATATTTTTAGTCGTTTTATGCCATATACGGTGCTCGCAAAATCACGCTGAATAGTTACGTGCCTAGTTAATAATGAAACATTATAATAGCCAGAATTGCAGAGACGTTTACTTGAGGAACAATAATGCGGCATATTTTTAAAAGCAAGCGGCGTATTACTATTTTTTTTCTCGACGTTCTTATTGTTATTGGATCATATTACGCCGCAATACAGCTTCGCTTCGGAGGTGATAAAGGGGCTGATATATTTATCCGAACCCTGTCTGTCGTGCCTATTTTAGTTATTGCAAAAATAGGTTGTTTTGTGCTCTTTGGCCTTTACAACCGCTTGTGGCGGTATGCCAGCATTAACGATCTGGTAACCATATTTAAAGGAACCCTGATCGGAAGTGTGGTTACCGTTGTTTTTGCTTTTATGGCACAGAACAGGGATTATCCCAGGTCGATTTGGGTTATTGATTGGCTGCTTTCTTTTCTTTTAATTGGCGGCATACGATTAACGTATCGTATTTCTCTTGAATCCATCCTTACGACAAAACGCTATGGAAAGCGGTTGCTTATTGTTGGGGCATGCGACTCTGGAGAAAAGATCCTTCGGGAAATAAAGAATAATGAAAAACTGGGCTACCGGGTTATTGGCTTTGTTGATGCGGATAAAAAGAAATTAGGGATGAAGATTCATGGAGTGCCCGTGGTGGGATTATTACATGATATTCACCATTTGCTGACGAAGAAAAGAATCGAAGAGGTTGTTATTGCGGCTACTGAAATCTCCGGGGACCAAGTTAAGGATATTGTTGCGCAGTGCAAAGAACAAAGCATTGTTTGTAGAACCATTCCTAAGATGTCCGATTTAATCGATGGAACCGTCAGTATTAAAAAAATCAGGGATATTGAGTTGGAAGACCTTTTAGGCCGCGAGACGGTAAGGTTAGACCTGGAAGGTATAAAATCGTTTATTCACGAAGGAAACGTTTTGATTACCGGCGCGGGTGGGTCTATAGGGTCAGAACTTTGCCGGCAGATTAGCAAGCTGGGACCAGGTAAAATGGTTGTTCTTGACAAGGCTGAAACACCATTACATGGAATTACCTTAGAGCTACAACAATCTCGTCCCAAAGATGGATTGTTTCCTGTGCTTATGGATTTAAGGAATGAAAGGGGTTTAACCGCCCTGTTTGACCAGTTTAAATTTGACATAATTTTCCATGCGGCGGCATACAAGCATGTACCCATATTAGAACATTTTCCTGGAGAAGCAGTAACCAATAACATCGTGGCAACTAAAAACCTGGTTGATATTGCTAAAAAAGCGGGTACAGGGGCATTCATACTTGTTTCAACGGATAAGGTAGTAAACCCTACCAATGTTATGGGTGTTTCAAAGAGAATTTGTGAGATGTATATCCAGGAATTAAATAAGGAATCCACATGCAAATACATTACCGTACGGTTTGGAAATGTATTGGAAAGCAATGGTAGCGTGGTACCCATCTTTAAACGACAAATATGGGAAGGCGGTCCCGTAACGGTAACCCACCCGGACGTCGAAAGGTACTTTATGACCATTCCAGAGGCCGTCCAATTGATAATACAGTCGTCAGCGTTCGGAGCGGGGGGGGAAGTATTTGTTTTGGATATGGGAAAACCCGTTAAGATTGTTGATTTGGCTAGAGGTCTTATCAACTTATCCAGTTATCAGAAGGACGACATAAAAATCGTATTTACTGGTCTCCGTCCAGGGGAAAAACTGTCGGAAGAACTTTATATGGATGAAGACAAGATGTTACCGACAAAGCACAATAAGATAAAGATATTCAAGACACATTGTCCCCATAGCATTAAAGAACTGGAAGTTGCTATATCAGAACTTGCACGGTTTGCAGAAGAAGGAGATATCGGGAAAATCATTGCAAAATTTAAAGAATTGGTTCCCGAATATCAGCCTTCTGAAATAGCTACAGGATAAATTTACCACAAAACCATTATGCCCCGATTGGGGCAACACAATCGTAGCCCACTGCTCAAGCGGTGGGAAATCATTGTTCGTATATTATGAAGCCCCGTAGGGGCGACATGTTTTCATTATTTCCGTGATATTTCACCCACCTCTTGCTCCTCATTGGAGGGGAATCGGCATATTGCCTAATAACCCTGTCAAGGTTTTAAACCCTGACAGGGTATTGGCTCTTTGGAGGGTTGGTGAACAGTTACCATGTATCATATCGTGTCCTGCTTCTATCCACCCCCCCCTCTCCATTCTCGCATCTTCAAAATAGTCACGGTATCCCTTCTTTTATCCATTGTGCTATCTGTGTCATCTTTTGCGTTGACCTATTCATCTAAATTTGCTACCATGCGGTGGATTTGCTATACTACCCTTGCGTGGAAAAGGTTGTAAGTCTGAGTAACATAAAGAAGCGAAGTCAACAAACACCAAGCGAAAAAACCAATAGTCCCCAATTTTACCAATTTCAATACGGTATATTAATGAGACCTATTTCTACCAAAAAAATTGAATTAGCCGTCATGGGGGCGATTGTCACTGCACTCTCCATTTTGTTTCATTCCGGATGCGCGACAATTAAAAAGACGATTGCTGCCGATACACCGGAAACAAAGCCCGCCGATAGTGAGCTCCGCCGCAAACTGGAAGAATGGACGACTCTTCTGCATTCTCCGGACCCGACGATACGAAGTTCCGCAGCCGTTTCCCTTCTGGGGATAAACTTGCTCAATGCTCAGGAACCGCTCGTGAAGATACTGACGGACCGTAAAGAGCGAGAGGACGTTCAGATTTCCGTCATTAAAGCATTCGGTTTTACCAAAGACGACCGGGCAACGGATGTTTTGATTAGTTTACTGGATAGTGAGTCCGTTCTCATACAGGCAGCGACTGCTGAGGCGCTGGGTGGATTAAGAACAAAAAAATCGATACATACGATGTCGGATGCTATGATCGACACACGCCGGTCTCTTACGACCAAGATACTGTTAGCAAAAGCGCTGGGTAACACCAACGACCGTGACACGGTAGAGCCTTTGATCAAAATGCTTGCCGTAGACGACCCCGGATTGAGGCTGGCATCATGGAAATCCCTTGAAAAGGTTACAAAACAAGCCGGTGGTAATGATTCTGCGTGGTGGAAAGACTGGTGGAACCGCAATAAGTCCAAAACGCGAGAGCAATGGTTGGAAGACATTGTTTCAAAACAAGAGGAAAATACCAGGCAACTGGAGGTGAAGCTCGAACAATTGAGGCTTGAGATATCTCAGAAATCAATTAAATTACTTGAAACCAGAACTGACAAAACCGACCCGAAGACGTTAATGGAGGCGCTTAAAAGCGAATATCCCGACGTTCGGATATTTGCGGCAAAAGAACTGGCGAAGATTAAGGAACCCTCTGTAATCAATGTGTTGATTGACGCAGTCTTAGATAAACAGGAAGAGGTTCGTATCGAAGTGGTTCAACGGTTGGGTGAGATAGGCGACGAGAGGGCCGTCAAGCCGCTCATTGATACCTTGGATGACGAAAGCCTGGTGGTCAGGGAAAAGGCCGCCCGGGCTCTGGGGCTGCTGAAAAAGCCTGAAGCTACAGAACCCTTGATATCTACGCTACATAGCAACACAAATCTATCAATAACGTGTGCCATTATTGATGCGTTAGGGCAAATTGGAGATACCAGGGCCGTTGACCCTCTGCTAGCCTTTCTTTCCCATCCGGAATCGAAGATACGGGAATGCGCGGCGGCCGCTCTTGGGGGTATCCGTAATGCCCGCGCCGTGGCCCCTTTAATTGCCGCCTTGAGCGACGAGCAGGAACGTGTCCGCTGGTATGCCGCCGACAGCTTGGGGAAGATTGGCAATCCCGTTTGTGTGGACGCCCTCATAAAGTTGCTTACGGACACCAGCGCGCGCGTAAGAGAATCCGCCGTAACGGCCCTGGGGCAAATGGGAAATCAGCAAGCGATTGAATCGTTAACAAAGGCGACCCAGGACGTAGACAAGCGGGTATCAGAACAAGCCTCGGAATCCCTTATCAATACAAAAAGCATGAGCTTCGACGCAATGGATACCGTGGCTACCGTTTTTTATAACAGCAAGGACTATCGAAGGGCAGAGATTCTTCTTGAACGGCAACTTACAGAATATGCAAGTAAGCCGGAATTACAGGAAAAGATTTTGCAAGCCAGAATCAAACTGGCAAAAACCCTCTATGCCATAAAGGATTGGCAAAAGGCGCTTGGTCTCTACGAAGAGTTGGTAAAACGATTTCCGAATGACGATGTGCTGAAAACAGAGATTGTCCAATGTTTAAAAGAAACGAGACAATTTGGTCGCGCCATGGAATGGTATGCTGTCTGGACGAAAGAGTCTCCTCAAAACAATCCGCTCTATTGGCAAGGCCGTTTAGATATAGTAAAGGTTGTTCTTGAGCAAGGGAAATATGATGATGCCAAGGGTTTTATCGATATCTTAAAGTCAGAAGACCCCAATCTTGGTGGTGAAAAATTTTTGTCTCAATTTCTGGCATTGCAGGAACGGTAGAGGAGGGGCTGTGGAAACAATTGCCTATTATTCAGGTTCAACGGTTAATCAAAAAACTACCGTAAATACACGCTAACCGCTAACCGCTAACCGCTAACCGCTTACCACAGAGGCACAGAGATCACTGAGTTTCACGGAGAACTTCTCTGTGTACTCCGTGTCTCCGTGGTATGTATTTTTGGTCTTGAATGGATTTC
>CAYHFB010000332.1:0-4962 GCA_964355695.1 uncultured candidatus Brocadiaceae bacterium | reverse complement strand
TGTCGTCGGTAGCACAGGCGTCCCGTTTGCTGTTTTTTTAATGCAGGCGGGACGCTGCGCTACAAACGCGGTCGCCGTAGGCGACATAATGTAAAGAAGCCGGCACCGAAAAAAGTAATATGAGAAAAAGACTTGCTGCTGAAGGTCTCTCCGCTTAAAATAATGTCATGCTTACCAATACCAATACCACTAACCAAACGCCAACCCTTTTACCCGCGGATGAAGTAACATCAGGCGACCATAGCAACCACGAACCCCAACAATCAACGAACGCCTACGCCGAAGTGGCCCTTAACATCCCCTTAAACAAGACGTTCCATTACCATGTCCCCCTCCACCTGCGCGCGGAACTTGCGTTAGGTATGCGGGTGCAAATTTCTTTTGGGCACAAAATGACCACCGGGTTTTGCGTGGGATTTACCGATACCCCTGCTATTGAAAAGACCAAAGACATCATCAGTGTTATCGATAAATTTCCGCTGGCCGACGCCGTCATGCTTAAACTTACCCAGTGGCTCGCCAACCATTACTGCTGTAGCTGGGGAGAGGCGATCTACGCCGTTATCCCACCCGTTGTCCGTAAGGGCAAAAAGGAGAAAACGGGTATCTTCGTTGGGCGCGGAAGCGGTTTGGCGGAACTTGACGAAAAGACATGGTTGTCAATGAAGACGCGCGCCCCGAAGCAGGCCAGGGCGCTTGAAGTCCTCCTGGAGCATACCAGCGGAAAAAATACGGAACCCTGCCGGAAAGACAACGAAAACGATCCCCCCGCCGGCGCTTGTTGTGAAGCGGGGGATATCGCGCGTGTGGAAGAGATGAACGCACAAGAGCTTGTTCGCATCAGCGGATGTTCCATGCCCGGCCTTCGGGGTCTGGAAAAGAAGGGATATATTGTTTTACGCGAGAAAATCCTGCAAGCCGCGGAAGACGTCGGCAACGCATCGCCATTGCAGCGCCACCTGACCTTTACGCCGGAGCAACAAAACGCATATAACGTGATTCTGAGAAGACTTGCCATGCCTGCGCCGGGCGTCGTTTTACTACACGGCGTTACCAGCAGTGGGAAAACGGAAATCTACCTCCAGGCAATTGCTAAAGTAATCGAACAGGGAAGAAAGGCCATATTCCTTGTCCCTGAAATATCGCTTACCTCTCAGACTATTCAGAGGATAAAGTCCCGTTTTCATAATGTTGCGGTGCTGCACAGCCATCTCCTTGGGGCATTTCATTACTCACAATGGAGCGACAGCAAGGACAACAAGATAGACATTGTAATTGGCGCGCGCTCTTCCATTTTTGCCCCCTTGCCAAACGTCGGCCTTATTATCCTTGACGAAGAGCATGAGAACACCTACAAGCAGGATCAAAGCCCCCGCTACCACGCACGGGACGTGGCGATCATGCGGGCTAGTTATGAAAACGCGCTGGTAATCTTAGGCTCTGCCACCCCTTCTCTGGAAAGTTACCAACAGGCGATTCTCGGTAATTATGAGAAGGTCGTCCTTTCCCAAAGGGTAGGCAACTGGCGGCTCCCGCCCGTTGAAATCGTGGATATGGCGGAAGAGGCGCGCAAGCGCAGGAACTACCACATTATTTCACAGCGGCTGGAGTATTACATGAAACAGGTGCTTGCCAGGCGGGAACAGGTAATCCTCTTTCTCAACCGAAGGGGTTTCGCCCCCTATATCCACTGCAAACGGTGCGGGTTTGTGCTGAAATGCAGCCGGTGCGACATCCCCATGACCTACCACAAGAATTTAAATACCTCCCTGTGCCATTATTGCCACCAGGAGTCACCGCCTTTGTCGTCGTGCCCTGACTGCATGGCCGGCCAAATCAACTTTCGTGGGTTCGGAACGGAAAAGATTGAAGAGGAGCTTGCCATCAAATTCCCGACCTATAAAACCATACGGATGGACAGTGATTCCATGCGCGGGCGCGGCGCCCATGAAGTAGCGTTGACGGCCTTCGAACGCGGCGACTATCAAATCCTGCTGGGTACCCAAATGATTGCCAAAGGACTCGATTTCCCCAACGTCACCATCGTAGGGGTAATTTCCGCTGACACGATGCTTAACCTGCCTGACTTTCGCTCAAGCGAACGCACATTCCAGCTTCTCTCCCAGGTATCAGGCCGCACAGGCAGGGGATCAAAGGGAGGGCGAGTAGTGGTGCAATCCTATAACCCGCAACACTATAGCATTACATACGCCGCAAACCATGATTGTGACGGTTTTACCATGAAGGAACTGGAGTATCGGAGGCAATTACGCTATCCCCCTTTTGGACGGCTGGCAAGAATTATCATGCGCAGTCCAGAGGAGGAAAAGGTTAAACACAAGGCCACGGATATTGCCAACAAATTAAAGGAAATGGTAAAACCAGAAAAATATTATTTTGAGATACTTGGCCCTGCGCCCGCGCCGGTGACAAGGATTGATAACCTGTTTCGCTGGCACATCCTGCTAAAATCGCAGGATGCGGTCTACATCCGACAGGCGATTCAACACGCGGCAGAGGTGCTAAGGCCATCGCAAGGTGTGCAGGCAATTGTTGATATTGACGCTTATGCCATGTTGTAGCTGCGGTCACGGACAGATAACGTCTTGTTCGGAACCGTGGTGATTTACGAATTGGCACCGAATATCAAATATGGGTAGCTTTTCCTGATCCGGTTCTTCCACGCCGGTTTCGATGCATTCTCTGTCCTGCTCCACTTCTCCTTCAATAACCGTGTCGTCTGAAACGTATCGGTTTCTATCCAGCGTTGTTGGCTCCGCCGCAGTGGCACTCATCAATGACGATAAAATCAAAATAGTCGCAAGGTTACTCGCCAAAGTAGGGTGCGGGCTTGTCATCTTTGCCGATACCGGTCGCAATGATGAGAAGAATTCTATTCTTCCCGACGGCAATGGCGTCCATCGTTTTTAGCCTCAACCACCGCGAGTTTGCGGCCTTTGTAGACCAGCACATAATCGGCAGACAGCGGTTTTGCCCGCTTGCCTCCTGTCTGGATTTTCCCGGCAGTTATCTTGTGTTCTCGCAGGGTTTTTGTACCGTCAACATTACCCCAACCGGTGTCTTTTAGCCTTGGGATAATAAGTTCCGCGCGGGTTTCGGCTTCGTTCATGGATTCTCTCGTTTCTTTGCAGAGTAATACTTTTGTTTCGGGCTTGTCAGTTTATCGGGTATAGTCGGGTGCAACAAGCCCTGCTCAAGAAGCGGGTTTAATATTTCTGAACGGACGTGATCCCTGTCTTTTAAACCTAAAAACTCCTGAATTTCCTCTCTATTCTTAGGAGTTTGGCAGAACTCAAGCATTCTTTTTGTCCGCTCAGCTTGCCGGGTAGCTTGCCGGGTAGCTTGCTGGGTAGCTTGCTGGGTAGCTTGCTGGGTAACTTGCTGGGTAGCTTGCTCGGTAGCTTCCCCGGTAAGTGGCAGGATGAATTTGAAAATGTCCTGTTCTGGAATGTTCGGCTTTGGGTGAGGGGATGGATTGGATGATTCGGGAAAGCCCTTGCGCATTTCCCCATCTTCCGCTTCAATTTTCAACGGTACGATAATTTCGTACAGTTCATCATTACCGTATTACGCCTCCTTCTTACCCATGATTAATATGCATAGTATATGGCCTGCAGGACAGCCATCAATAAATAAATGGATAAAATAATCTGATGTTACTATCAGGGCTTTTCTACCTGTTTTTATCCTTTTCGTTTTATCCTTGTCTGCCTTGTTCTATCAGTCTTTTCAAGGCATTCAAGGGAATTTAATTCTTGTGTAGTTTGATGTGCTTTGGCATGCTTTTACCACAAGGTACGACGTAAGTACGACATGGGAAACGTTCAAAATCCGAAACAAAGGGGGTACGCGCCACGCGAAAGCGACACAGACCGACGAGGTAGTCTGTAAGGGCAAGATTGCTTTACAATAACACGTAAAAACAGGTAATAATTAAAAATACCAGAAAATAAGATGTGATAAATAATAATTAAGAAATAGCGCGACAAGGGCGCATTCCTGTTTGAAGCTTTTCATGTACGCCAGTATAAAGCCTTGACAAGCCCAGCAGGAAGTCGCTGGACGTGTTCGGACAGGCGTTGGCGTAGGTATGGGCGGGCGAGTGGGGGGCGTGGCGACAGGAGTCCCGTTGCCTGGTTAATTGAGTAATGTGCAGCACATTACCCATCGCATGGCAATTCCCCTATTTCTCCAATAATTCCACACCATTCCTTCCCGTTTCCATTGCTTTGGTTTTTTGTTTTTGCACATAAACTTGCAATCGTCTTCGTTTTTGCTATATTGGACATCTCATGGGAAAAAGCAATTTCCTATCATCTCTCATCATCATCTATCATCTACCGGGGGCATTGAATGGATAAGCAAATAAGGGTCGAAACTGATTTGATAAGCGCAATAGGTCAAATCGGGATACATGACCATGTGTGTCTGATATATGAGACACGCGAAGAGCAGTTCGCCGCCGTGTTGCCGATTTTGTAAAAATCGGACTGGTGCGCGGTGAGAAGTGTTTGTATATCGTTGATGACAATACGGCGGAAGTGGTAATCAACCAGATAAAGGCCGATGGTGTAGACGCGCTGGCTGCAATCCAGTCCGGGAAATTAGCCATAGTGAGCAAGCGTGACGCATATCTTAAACAGGGTCACTTCGACCCTGATTTGTATCCTCTCAAAAAATCATGGTAAATACGAATTAAGGACCCGAAAGTATCTTGGGAAAAGAAGAAATGGTTTTTTCCCGAATGATTTGTGCCAGGGATGGTAATTTGAATGCTTTACTGACACGATCAAAGATATATTTATATGCACTAACACCCAACTTTTTGCATGTCTGGGTTATCGTAAGGAATGTATCATTGGCCTGCGTTCCTTCTTGTGTGATGGTAGGTAAACTCACATCTCTTTTTCGAACCTGAGCGCGGGCGGCTAATTCTGCGGC
>CAYHFB010000331.1:0-4963 GCA_964355695.1 uncultured candidatus Brocadiaceae bacterium | reverse complement strand
ATACTCGTTTTTTCAGATAAATCAATATAGAGAGAATCTGTGTCTGGATAACAATTTAACTTCATTCTTTAAACCCCCGACCAGGAAATGCGTTATGTATGGACATCTCAGTCGATAGCCAATAAAACCGAAACAGCCTATTCGTTATGGAGGGAACATTGTTGGATAAACAAGGAGGATGTCGATGCACAAAGACTTCGACGAGTTCTTAAAATTACTAAACTGTCATAAGGTCGTTTCACTCAATCCAGCCAACATAGCTTGAACCAGACGTTTTATCTGGTCGATCTTGCCGTTAATCATACAAAACATTAGTGCTGTTATAAAACTGTGGATTCAGGTTACAAACCGGAACCCGCCAAGGGGCTTTTTTTTAACGTCCCGCAGGGACAAAACATCGGTAGAAAAAGCAATCGCACGCAAACACAAATCCCGTGGGCTTGGCATATTTAAAACGCAACCGTTCTACCCATATTCCATTTTATTTATGCAGTTTTTCAGCCCGACACGGTTAAAACCGTGCCTACAAAGCTGATGATGTCGCGTTTGTAGAGCGAAGAGGCTCTTCGCTCTACATTGAAAAGTTGCACGTCTTAAGTATTAAGTAACGGTTTCTTCAAAGTCGCTATCTTATCACGCAGATTTTTTATTTCGCTTCAGTTCAGTGTTGATTAAATTGCATGAAATGTTTAAACTATAGCCAAAAGTTTCTGTTTTTCGAAAAATACAGGGCAAAATTCCCTGTCTGTACTGGTTTAAGCATCGAAAACTTGATTTGTTTGGCTATACAAATAGACTTTAAGTGGTGTTTACATTAGCGCTACTTCAAAAGAGGACGGAAAATGTTGCAGGTAGACATTCTGTGCCAAGTTCTTTTTTTCTTTTAGAAAAAAAGAGTTAAAAAGTCTTTGAAAATCAGGGTGAACGGGGTTGTGTTTTTTTTCAAGGTATTACACCGGTGATAAAGGATTGGAATCGGGCGACGATGGATTCTGATGAATTCAGGGAATCTGAGGCCCGTTTGGATAAGCTGGTCGAAGGGGTGAAAAAACGTGCGTAAGGTATACACTCAAATCGAACAAATTGCCGGAAACGTTGTTATCGTCCTCGCTGAAAACGTCGCTTACGGGGAAATAGCAGTCATTTCTTCCCCAAACAGCAAATCGTTTGCCCAGGTTATTCGCCTCGAAGGCAGCCGGGTTTCATTACAGGTGCTGGCGGGTACAAGGGGCATAGCAAAATATTCCGAGGTACGCTTTCTTGGACACACGGTGAGGACGTCTTTCTCTGAATCACTGATCGGACGTGTCTTTACGGGGGGGGGAGTACCAAGGGACGGAGGACCGGTTATCACGGAAAACCTGATCGATATCGGCGGGCCGTCGGTAAATCCCGCTAAACGCATCATACCGCGGAAAATGATCCGAACGGGTATTCCCATGATTGACGTTTTTAACACCCTGGTAGAATCTCAAAAATTACCCATCTTTTCCGTGGCGGGGGAACCCTACAACCAACTCCTTGCCCGCATAGCCCTGCAGGCGGAGGTTGATATTATCATCCTCGGAGGCATGGGACTCAAATACGACGACTACCTTTTCTTCCAGCAAATTCTCGAAGAACACGGCGCCCTTACACGGGCTATCCTTTATATCCATACCGCAGCAGACCCAACCGTTGAGTGTATCCTCGTCCCTGATACCTGCCTCGCCGTAGCGGAGCAGTTTGCCTTGAGCGGAAAACGGATATTGGTGCTACTGACCGATATGACCAACTTTGCAGACTCTTTAAAAGAAATTGCAAACACCATGGAACAGATTCCCTCGAACCGTGGATATCCGGGCGACCTCTACAGCCAGCTTGCCTCACGATACGAAAAGGCGGTTGATTTTGAAGGCGCCGGCTCAATCACCATCCTCGCGGCAACCACGATGCCAGGCGATGACGTTACCCATCCCGTACCTGATAATACCGGATACATTACCGAGGGGCAGTTCTATTTGAAACACGGAAAGATCGAGCCGTTCGGCTCCCTGAGCCGCTTGAAACAACTGGTGAATAATGAGACGCGGGAAGACCACCGCACCATTATGGACTCCATGATACAACTCTACGCCGCATACCGGGAAAGCATGGAAAAGCAATCCATGGGCTTCCGTATGAGCGAGTGGGATAACAAGCTCTTAAAATACGGCAAACGGTTCGAAAGCGAAATGATGGACTTGAACGTAAACATCCCCCTGGAAGCAGCCCTGGACCTCGGATGGAAAATCCTTGCCGACTGTTTTGAGAAGGCGGAAACCGGTATTACCTCAAAATTAATTGAAAAATTCTGGCCTGCTTCATAGGGGAAACGGGAATTACTCCCAGATTTTTGTGATTTGCAAATTACTGAAGAATGCTTCTGCTTGTATATGCCCCGTAGGGGCAATTGCTAATAGGCAGGCAATTCATTGCCTGTTTCCAGGCAACCGAACTATAAAGTCCCGCAGGGACGACTGATTACGCCATACTATTCTTAGCGTCAATTCCTATGCCCAAAATTAAATATACAAAAACCGAACTAAAGAGCCAGCGCAACTCCCTGCAGCGTTATCAGCGCTATCTGCCGACCCTTGAGCTGAAAAAGGCTCAGTTACAGATTGAGGTCAGAAAGGCCGATAGTGAGATAGCGAAAAAGCTGGCGGAAAACAATGAAAAGCAGGCTTACCTTGCAACCTGGGTACGTCTCTTCAGCGAGGAGGTTGATATCGGGGCTTACATCCATGTACAGGAGGTGAAGCAGCGAGTGGGGAACGTCGCAGGGGTCAGCATCCCTGTTTGCGAGTCAATTTCATTCCGGCGGGAACCCGTGGATTACTTTACCACTCCTGCGTGGATTGACGACGGAATAGCAATACTCGAACAACTGCTTACCTTACGCATCGAACTGCACATCCTGGAAAAACAAAGAAAACTCCTCGCGGAAGAACTCCTGGTAACGTCCCAGCGCGTGAACTTATTTGAAAAAATCAAAATCCCTGAATGCATGAGCAACATCAGAAAAATCAGGATTTACCTGGGCGACGAGCAGGCCGCAGCCGTGTCTCGTGCGAAAATGGTAAAGAAGAATGCCATAGAAATCCGGAGCGCCGTATGATAGTCCCCATGAAGAAAATCACTCTTTTCTGCCGGGAAGAAGATCAGGAGACGACTCTTCATACACTGCAAAAAAAAGGCATCTTACACATCACCCATGTAAACCCGCCGCACGGCGATGGGATCGAAAAGGCGCGGTCTGACTATAACAAGCTTGGTAACGTGTTAGGTATCTTATCCTCTATTGCCGCAACAAACGCCGGTATGCAAGATCGTCCTGCCCATGAAATCATGGCATACGTAGAGACCCTCGTCGAAAGAAAAAAGGAACTGGATGAGCTACAGGAAAAACGAAAGAGAGAGCAATCCCTCCTTCAGCCATTCGGCCACTTCGAACCGGCGCACATTACTGCGCTTACGGACAAGGGCTTACACGTCCGTTTATGCCGCGCCCCGGCGAAGGAAGCAGTCGTTACGCCACCGGGTGCGTCCCTCCATATCTTGAATAAAGACAAGCAATGCCTCTATTTTGTCATTATGAGCGACGGCCCTTTCACGTGTGACTATGAAGAACTGAAACTCCCGGCAGACTCACTTGCGGAAGTAGAGCAAAAAATCTCGCACACGGCGGGTGAATTGCGTGCAATACAAGAGTCCCTGGTAACGTGGAGCAATTACACAAACGTCATCGTAAAGGCATTTCGGGAGGCAAAGGAGAAAATAGCGCTCCTTGAGGTAATGGCTGGCATGGGGTGCACGGAGAAGATTGTATACCTTCAGGGGTATTGTCCGGCGGACAGGGCAAGCGAGATACAGCAAGAGACCGCCCGCCAGGGATGGGGCGTCAGTGCAACCGATCCGAACGAAGACGACGACGTGCCAACCCTCATACAAAGCCCCAAATGGGTGCAACCCATAAAAACGGTATTTGCCATGATCAACATATTACCCGGCTACAGAGAAGTGGATATCAGCAGCGTCTTCCTTATCTTCTTTAGCATCTTTACCGCCCTGCTTATTGGCGACGCCGGATATGGCGCCCTTTTTCTCGTGCTGACGTTTGTTGCAAGAAAAAAATTCCCCAAGGCGCCTTCCGCCCCCTTTACCCTCATTGGAATCCTCAGCCTGAGTTCCATAGTATGGGGAGTTGTCACCGGTAATTATTTCGGAATTGCCGCCATCCCTGCCCCATTAGCAAAACTTCGCATAGACTGGCTTGGCAGTGACAAGAACGTGATAAACGTCTGCTTCATGATTGGCGCCATCCACCTCAGCGTAGCGCACGCGTGGAACGCCGTCAGAATCATCAATAGCACCAAAGCCATTGCGCAACTGGGCTGGATCGGTATGACCTGGACGATGTACATCACCGCGCGGGCAATGATAATTGACGCACCATTTCCATCCTGGGGGTTCCCGCTGGTTGTGGCATCCTTCGTCGCCTTAATCTTCTTCCAGGTGCCGCCGAAAAAAATAAGGAAGGACTGGCCCGACCTGATGATGATGCCCCTGAACGTCATCAGCAACTTTGTTGACGTGGTCTCTTACATCCGGCTCTTTGCGGTAGGGAGCGCGTCGCTTGCCGTAGCGATGAACTTTAATGACATGGCGCTGGGACATGGCGTCCCAACCATTGTGGCCGGGCTGATTGCAGCGGTAATACTCCTGCTCGGCCACGTACTGAACATAGCGCTAGTCGCCCTGGGCATCCTGGTGCACGGGGTGCGTTTGAATACGTTGGAATTTTCCGGCCATATCGGCGTTCAGTGGAAGGGTATTCACTACAACCCTTTTTGTACAGAAAACAATAATTGACCTGATTAACTTAATGTACAGGAATTTCAATGCCGTTGTAGGGCGACCCTTTAGGGTTGCCCTGTTGCGT
>CAYHFB010000330.1:2647-4963 GCA_964355695.1 uncultured candidatus Brocadiaceae bacterium | reverse complement strand
TGTTTATTCGTTGAGACCCAATTACGATGGAGTCTTGCCGTGTATTCCCGTTTCCTTAACGATCCAATCCAGGTAACTCTTTGAACCTTGTGTGATGGGTATTGCAACGATTTCGGGGACTTCGTAGCTGTGTAGTTGTTTTACGCGCTTTTCCAGGGCGCTGAAAAGCTCAGCGCGCGTCTTGCTTATTATGAGCGTTTCCTGTTCAACGTGTATCGCGTCTTTCCATTTGAAGATGGACTCTACCGGCTGGATAATGGTGCAGCAGGCGGCAAGGCCTTCTTCTACCAGGAGTTTGCCGATTTTTTTTGCCTCGTCGGTCGAACCGGTGGTTATAAAAACGATAATGGCTTTGTGGTCAGGTGACGGGTTGTTTTTACCGCTGTCCATGGGCTAGCACTCCTTTAATTGCTTGTTTGTCGCACACACCGCCCCGTTTCCCTAAATAGGCCACGATTTCTTTGCTGCCTTCTTCGTCGCACGTCACGTAAGTTAAAGAACACCGGCATCCCTTATGGCCGTTACAAACGGGGTGGGGCGGCCTTATCGAGTTCAACATGGGATGGTCGGGGAGGAAGTGTCTTCCGTCCAGCGCCGCGCATAAGTCGCACGTATCACCGTCCCTGTTTGCCGAATAGACGACGTAGGCAATTTCTTTGAGACGGATTTGGCCGGTTTCCGGTTTTTCTCCCCACGACGGCTGCCGTTTCGTTTTTGCGGTATAGCGCCTTAACCTGTTTTTAATAAGGTAATAAACGATGTAGGATAGTATGAAAAGCGCAATAAAACGCGTCATTTATGACCTGACATCCTTCGGTTTTCTCAGCATAAATAGGACTAATATGCCCACGACGAGCACCGTTTGTGTCAATATAATGCTCTTGACCCACATTGCCAGGCAACGCCATAATAAGTCCGGTCCGCGTGTCACTTCAAGGGTATGGGAAACATTCCCGAAGGCATAAACAGCGATTAAAGAAATAAACACGGCCATCGTCGCTATGATACATCCCCTTATTTTCTGTTTCATGATTATTTATCTTCCATATTTCTAGGTTTATCAAAATTAATCAGTACATTTACGTCACAGATTTTGGTTACGGTGTAAATACAACAAACAATTTAAACGATTTAAGCAGGTTAAACGGGTTAAACATCTGAATCCGTTGGCCTCTTCTTACTTCCCTGCCGGTGTTGCACCAAACGCTTTTTTATATTCCTCCAGTGCCTCGTCTATCATGCCATTTTCTTCGTAAGAAGCGGCAAGATGGTAGTGGGTGTCTCTGTCTTCTGGATTGCCAGCCAGCGCCTTCTTGTATTCATCGATGGCGTTGTCCGGCATGTTTTTAGTCGCATAAGCCGAACCCAGATTGCCGTGGGCATTTCCAGAAAGAGGGCTCAATTCCAGTTGTTTTTTCCAGGAAGCAATCGCATTATCGTAAAGTTCCTCTTGTAAATAAACGTCGCCCAGTTTGTGGTATGCCTCCGGTGATTTTGGGCTGGATGCAATGGCCCTGTTATACAGGGTGGTGGCTTTTGATTCATCACCTCTCTCTGCGTAAATGTCGCCGAGTTTATACATGGCGCGTGTGTTGTCCGGGTTCGTTTTCAGGACGTTCTCATATTCAGTAATGGCCTTGTCAGTGACGCCCCGCTCATAATAGGCGTCTCCCAGCGTGAGCCGTATCTGAACGTTTAAAGGGTCTTTTTGAAGTACCCCGGTATACGCCGTTATCGCTTCGTCCATCATTCCCTTGGCGGTGTAAGCATGGCCTAAATAGCAGGCGGCAAAGGTATCATGAGGGTTGTCTTCCAAAACCTTTTGAAACAATGCTATTGCCTCATCAATGTATCCCCTTGAGTAGTGGTTATACGCCTGCATACTTTCCGGGCTGATTTCCCGATTGCCGGTTTGGGTTGTCTTGGTTTTTTCATAGACTTTTTTTTCGTCTTTGGCCCGTGTTAAATTCTTTTTTGCTTCCATGTCGTTGGGGTTTATTTTCAACGCCAAAGTATGTTCTTTCATTGCATCGTCAAAAAGGTTTTTGTGTTGGTATGCAAACCCCAGGTTGTCGTGCGCCTTTGAGTAGTCAGGGTTAAGCTGAATTGCCCATTTGAATTCCGCGATGGCCTCATCATACATCTTTTGTTTGCAGTAAGCAACGCCAAGATTGTTATGCGCCTCGGTAAAGTCGGGGCAGACGGTGATGGATTTCCTGAATTGGACAATGGCTTCATCAATCATATTTTTGCTGACATATCTTGCGCCGGTATTGTTAAACTCCATTGCCACTTGATATTGAGAAAACTTTTTGG
>CAYHFB010000330.1:0-2547 GCA_964355695.1 uncultured candidatus Brocadiaceae bacterium | reverse complement strand
GTCGTGATTATAGCTGTTTTTTAAACTCGATTCAAGTGTTGATAATCCAAAATCTGAGAATTTATGAAATCTGTGGTTTCGAGGTTTTTTGCAGGTATGCGACTATGGCTATGCAATTTTTTATCTTAAGGCTTAGGTACGGCGCTACATAAAAGAATCAAGCTCTGAACGGATAAGCTTGCAGCCTATTTCGTATTGCCCCCCTACCTCTGTGACGCGCATTACCTCCATACAGGCTTTTTTTTGTATGGCGTCATTAACGGCAGTAACGTCGGGCTGGTTACCATCTTTAGGCTTCTCCTGTACCTGAAAAGAGGCTAAGAGGGTACCCACCTCCATCTTCTCATTGGTTTTTAACCGTAACCCGTCCTGTGAGACGTCCAAAATCGTCCCTGAGAATGCAGGCTTTTTAGAGTCTGCCAACCGCTTAAATTTACAGCTTATACTGGCATAGAAACGCTCCTGCCGCTCCTGTTCCGTTAAACCATTCAACGCTGCATCGTGATCGTGGATAAGCTTGCAGCCAATTTCATATAAACCCCCAACCTCTTTTAAGCGAACAACCTCCAGACAAGCCCTTCTCTGTAATGCGTCATTTTCCGCGAGAACGGCGGACAGGTTATCGCTTTCAGGCAATGCCTGTGTCTCGTAGGTAACCAAGATTGTCCCCACTTCCATTTTTTCGGTGGTCTTTAGCCGCAAACCGTCTTTTGAGACGTCCACAACCATCCCTGAAAAGGCAGGCTTTGCCTGTTCAGCAAACCGCTTAAACTTACAACTGAAGATGGTATAAAACCGCTCCTGCCGCTCCTGTTCTGATGTATCGTCAACGGATGTATCATGTTGAGATGCTCCAGATTTTCTTGATTTTGCAATCAAATTGTTAATGTGGTTTTGTGTGTCCTGGAGTTCTTTCAGTGACAGATACTCCAGTAATTTGAATACATCCGTTTTAGAAGACATGTGCATTTCTCACAAATTCACTGTTTAACAAAATTAATCCCCATGTGGTTTTCTGGAAAACACCTTAAAAAAACCAGGGTATCAGATGACGTAAAGGGCACGTTGTGTACCGGTATTACCATATCCATCCCCTTATCGCTAAGGGGCTTTTGCCCATTTCCACTTCGAAAGAAGAGTTGCGGATATGTTTAATGCGATCAAACTCCGTGCCTTTCCGTCTATATATCGGACATTTCCCTGGGAAAATTACTCTGTTAATTTAGAAGGAGCAGTGCATTATACCTGTTGGTATCAAAAAGGCAAACCCTTTTAACCCTTTATTTATGCAGCAAACGCGATATATTTTCATGCAATTCTTCGGTCATCCTGATGGTGTATTCACGGTCGGTCCTGGAACTGTCGAAGGATAATGGTTTTCCAAAGGCAATTCTCACGTATCTCTTTCCCGGGTGGGAAAGAAACCCGCGCTTTGGCATAAATTGATTGCTGCCGTCGATGGCCATAGGCACAACCCTTCTTCCCGATTTCAAAATGATGAGAGAGATACCTCTCTTAAATACGCCAAGCTGCCCGTCCTCACTCCTGGTGCCTTCCGGAAATACGATAAGCGACTTTCTTTTTGTCGTAAGGTTTTTAATGGCCGCCAGTAGCGATGCGTAAGCCTTTCTATCTTCGTTCCTTTTTATGGGGATATGGCCTGATACCCTCATGTATGCCCCCAGGATGGGTACGTCAAAGATCGATTCCTTCGCAACAAAGCTGATGTTCGAGGGTATGCTGGCAATCGCCAGTTTGATGTCCATCATGCTTTGATGGTTCGAGATAAAGATAACCGGCTCACCTTGCGGTATATGCTCCAAGCCTTCGATCTCGACCTTCATCCCCAGGAATTTGAAGCCAATACGGCTAAAATATCTTTCGATGGCATTAAATACATGCTCCTTCTCTTTCACGTCCATGCTTAAGACTATTGCCGTAAGTATGGAAGACAACCAGAGCAGGACAAATAACGTCCACGAATATGCGGTAAATATAAATTGATAACATTTGTACATGGAGAGGTATTGTATCGCCAAAATGGCGCTTTTTCAACGATAAGATTTTGTTTGACAATTGGATGGTAAATGCATAACCTTAAAATCTTGATGTGTGAAAAACGGGAAAATGGTAGGGCGACCCTTTTGGGTTGCCGTATTCTCTTAGTGATGAGCGTAAAAACAATTGAACAAAAACCTTTTACCTACAGTTGAAAAGTATCAAGTAATAACACCTTATGCTGCTTTAGGCAAACTGCTTACCATTTTAAACAAGCAAAACAAAAATGGCAAAAGACAAGCAAACAGCGCAACGATCACAATATGATTCACCGTGGAAACAAGCCATCGAAGGCTATTTTCCTGATTTCATGAGGTTCTTTTTTCCTGCTGTTTATGAAGAAATTGATTGGAATAAAGAACCGGTATTCATGGACAACGCCCTGGAGAAGATTACCAGGGACGCTGAGATTGGAAGTCGGTACGCGGATAAGCTGGTCAAGGTTTGGCTAAAAACCGGAGAATTGGCCTGGGTACTCATTCATATTGA
>CAYHFB010000329.1:0-4965 GCA_964355695.1 uncultured candidatus Brocadiaceae bacterium | reverse complement strand
ACAAAAACAAGGGTTTGCTGGTAATCATAGGTTTCTTAACTTAACACCTATGGGAGAAGCCGTCCATCCATCCTGCAAAATATAAGGGCTTGTAATAGAAAAGCATGCCGTCATACACAATTTAACAGTATCAACCATCACAAGCCCTTATCTAACAATATAAATCCGACCGACTGCGAACTAAATGTGAACACAATCCCCCAAAACAGTCCAAAACAAACCAAATACGATTTTCCCCGCCCCAATGCTAGCTTAACCAAGGTAAAACACTTGAAGCTAAAATGGAAAACCGCAGAACTACTCCCTGTTAATCGACAAGCAATTCGTTGGGTTTCGTGCTGCAACCCAGCCCACGACTACTCATGATTTGCAAGTATATAAGTTGACTTGATATAGGGCTTTTGTTAAGATTAACAACTTATAAATTTGGAGCAACGAGTATGACGGATTACATCATTGGCGTTGATTTGGGTGGCACGAACATAAAGGCCGGGTTGGTTGACAGGGAAGGCGTGGTGCATCGCCGCTTTTCGATAAAGACCAATTCCAGCGCCGACCCTCAGACGATATCCAAGCAGATTTTTGGACTGATTGAGGAGGTTGTTGATAGTTTACGTCAGGGAAAAACGGACGCGGGTTTGGCGTCTGCCGCGGCGAATATCCTTGGCGTTGGGCTTGGTTCTCCCGGTTTAATTGATAAAAAGGGGGAGACCATCCTTTTCTCTCCTAATCTGCCGCAGTGGCGCGATATTCCTATTAAACGCCTGATAACGGAACGGTTTAAAGTCCCCTGCGTCCTGGAAAATGACGCCAATGCCGCCGCATGGGGAGAAAAATGGGCTGGGGTAGGAAAAGGTGCGAATTCGTTGGTTATGCTGACACTGGGAACTGGCATAGGGGGTGGCATTGTTATTAATAACACGCTCTGGCGCGGAGTTAACAACGTTGCCGCCGAAATAGGCCACATGGTAATCCAGATAAATGGGGCAAAGTGCAGTTGCGGGAACAACGGATGTATTGAGGCTTACTCCTCGGCCACGTCGATGGTAAGGCGGTTTAAAGAGGCGTTGAAGAATGGGGAGACGTCGTTATTACAAGACGTTGATGACATTACGGCAAAGATGATCAATGACGCAGCCTTAAAGGGAGACCAGGCGTCTTTGGACATCATCAGGGAAACGGGGCGGTATCTTGGCGTTGCCCTGGTCAACATCATGCACGTGTTGAATCCTGAGATAATAGTCCTGTCCGGCGGAATGATAGGTTCCGGTGACTTGTTGATGAACCCTATCAAAGAGACGGTAAAGCAAAAGGCGTTTGAGGCGTCGCGTAAGGATACACAAATATTATTTTCACTACTCGGTAATGATGCCGGGATTATAGGAGCTGCTGGTTGTCTACTGAACACATTAGAAACTTCTGCATAATTGCGCATATTGACCACGGAAAATCCACCCTTGCAGACCGGTTGTTGGAAAAGACACATACGATCTCGTCGCGGGAATTTCGTCACCAGATGCTGGATGACATGGATCTGGAACGGGAACGAGGTATCACGATTAAGGCCAGCGCGGTGGCGTTGAAGCTGGTAAGGAACGGCAAGGAATACCAATTAAACCTGATTGACACGCCGGGGCACGTTGACTTTAATTACGAGGTATCCCGAAGTCTTGGCGCCTGCGAAGGCGCGCTGTTGCTGGTAGACTCCTCTCAGGGAGTCGAGGCTCAAACGGTGGCGAACGCCTACCTTGCCATGGAACACAACCTGACGATTATCCCCGTTGTTAGTAAGCTTGATCTGCCGCAATCCAGACCCGACGAAGTGCTTGTCGAAATGGAAAAGACCCTCGGCATCGACCCCCATGATGCATTACGGGTGAGCGCAAAGACGGGCGAGGGGGTAGATGCTATTTTTGACGCCGTTATCGAACGCATCCCGCCACCGAAAGGCATTTCTGATGCACCCCTCAAGGCGCTTATCTTTGATTCCATCTATGATGAATACCGGGGCGTGATTATTTATCTCCGTATCTTCGACGGCTCGGTTAAGGTGGGTGACGAGATATATATGATGAAGACACACAGCTCCTTTAAAGTAGAAGAAGTGGGTGTACTAAAACCCAAAATGGTTATCAAAGATGGTCTCTTTACGGGGGAGGTAGGATACTGTGTCGCCAACATCAAGTCTATCCGCGACGTCAAGGTAGGTGATACCGTCACCCATAATAGAAACAGGGCAGTCGAGGCGCTACCGGGCTACCGGCAGCCTATGGCAATGGTGTACTGTGGTATTTATCCGACTAACAATGCCGATTTCCACCTCCTGCGGGAGGCGTTGGAGCGGCTGAGCCTGAACGATTCATCGTTTACCTTTGAACCGGAAACTTCTCAGGCGCTTGGGTTCGGCTTCCGGTGCGGATTCCTTGGGCTTTTGCACATGGAGATCGTCCAGGAACGGTTGGAACGCGAAAGCGACGTAAACATCGTGCAAACCGCCCCGAACGTAACGTATGAGATATTAAAGACCAATAAGGAGGTATGTAAGGTTGACAGCCCGGAAAAGATTCCGCCGGTAAACGAGATTGAAGAGTTCCGTGAACCGGTCGTGCGCGCCAGCTTTGTCCTGCCGACGGAATACGTGGGAACGATCATGCAAATGGCGGAAACGCGAAGGGGAAGATACAAAAGCACCGAATATCTCAGTGAAAAGCGGGCGATCCTCGTCTATGAGCTGCCGCTGGCAGAAATCATATTTGACTTTTTTGACAAACTGAAATCCGCCACCAGGGGTTATGGAACACTGGACTACGATTTCGTCGGCTATGAAGCTGCCGATCTTGTTAAGCTGGACATCCTCGTATCCGGCAAGCATGTTGATGCGCTTACCACCATAACGCACAGGAAGGACGCCGACATGAAGGGCAGGAAACTGGTGAAAAAGCTCAAAAATGAGATTTCACGGCACCTTTTTGAAGTCGTATTGCAGGCGGCGATAGGGAGCAGGATTATAGCGCGGGAATCTATCCGCCCGATGGCGAAAAACGTAACAGCCAAATGCTACGGCGGCGATATCACCAGGAAACGAAAACTCCTGGAAAAGCAGAAAGAGGGCAAGAAGAGAATGAAGTCCGTTGGCAACGTGGAAATCCCGCAGAAGGCGTTTTTATCCGTGCTTTCAATTGAGGAGTGAGGCTTAGTATGGCAGAATCAAACGATAAATCAATCATAACCGGGGTGAAGGAAAAGACCAAAAAACGCAAAGGCAAGCTACGCGAAAACATCGAATCGATAGCCATTGCCGTTGCGCTCGCCTTTGCTATCCGCTACTTTGTTGTTGAGGCATTTAAAATCCCAACCGGTTCGATGGCGCCGACGTTGTTAGGCGAACACAAAAATGTGAATTGTACCAATTGCGGGTGGTCATTTTATGCCGACCGCCAGAGCGAAACCACCACATGCCCCAATTGTAACAACGAAACGAACGTTTCCTTATACTGTAGCACGTGTAACAGCAAGATATATTACCGCTTTCCGGCCTGGCTCTGGAGAAAGGGCGTTTGCACAAAATGCAAGACGGTTATTACACCGCCTGACCTGACGAACCGGGTAATTCACGGTGGAAACAGGATATTGGTAAATAAATTCTGGTATTGGTTTTCCACCCCCAAACGGTGGGACGTCATGGTGTTTGTTTATCC
Source organism: uncultured candidatus Brocadiaceae bacterium (assembly GCA_964355695.1). GTDB lineage: Bacteria > Planctomycetota > Brocadiia > Brocadiales > Brocadiaceae > JACVXV01. Next base: position 1,267 of record CAYHFB010000329.1, on the reverse strand, counting down.
CCTGGACGATCTTACGTGTAAAAACTGTTCGGCTCAGTTTCCCGACACGGCATGGCGTAGCGGGTTGCGGTGTCCGCAGTGCGGTTCGGTAGATTTTAAGAAAAGCACAAAAAACTACATCAAACGCCTTGTCGGATTGCCCGGCGATAAGCTGCAGATTGTTAATGGAGACCTCTACATAAACGCCAAAATACAGAGGAAGCCCGATAGCGCGCAGAATACCCTCTGGATGCCCGTTTACAACAGCAACTATCCGCCCAAGGAAGAGGTTGAACCGACGTGGGAGACCGATAGCGGGGCGTGGAAGATTAACGGTCGTTCGCTGGCGCTGAATAACGTGAACACGGAAGGCGAAGCGACCTCTTTGGTGACCTTTGGACGTGTCGTCTCCGACGGTACGGGTTACAACAATAGGTCGGGACACAATCAAATGGGTGACGTAAAGATCCGCTTTCAGGTGATGCCTGCAAGGGGTTCTGCAAGCCTGGAGGTGGTGCTGGAAAAAAACAATGACGTGTTTACTGCCGTTATCCCGACAAGCGATACGCCGAAAAAGGCCTGCCTTATGAAAAACGGGACGGTTGTGATGGAAAAGGATACGGCACTGCCGCCGGGTCAAAACCATACGGTAGCTTTTTCTAACGTTGACCACGTGGTGACCCTTACGCTGGACAACAGCAAGGTATTTGTTTATGACTACGATGATGGGCTGGTGCCTGACGTCCGTTCCTTTGACACAAGCAAGATACGCTTCGGCGGAAGCCGCATCAGCGCAACCTTCGAAAATATAGAAATATTCCACGATATCTATTACACCGAACTTACGAACGATACGTGGGGTACAACCAAGCCTATCCAGTTGGGTAATACCGATTATTTTATGCTCGGCGATAACAGCAGAAACAGCAATGACAGCCGCGTGTGGAAGTTCGTCCCGGAAAAAAACATCGTAGGCAAGGCGTTTTTTGTGTTCTGGCCGTTGGGTAGCTTTAAATTTATGTGGTAGCGGTGGCTTTTTCTCGTTCCCAGGCTCCTGCATTGGGAATGCTCTTGTACCTGAAGCTCCAGCTTCATTTCCCGGATGGGATGCTGTTTCAGCAACAATTTAACGCAAAGGGCGCGGAGAACGCAGAGAAACAAAGGTTGGCGGTATTAAGAGACTCTACTTAATCTGCATTCCCACGCGTCGTGTAGGACGCAAGTTGTATCCTAAATCTGTACTACAATCCATCAACTTCTTGTTTTTTATGCTCGTTTTTCAAAATGC
>CAYHFB010000328.1:0-4970 GCA_964355695.1 uncultured candidatus Brocadiaceae bacterium | reverse complement strand
CAAAGCAGGAGAGCAGGTGGGAAACCATCTCTTTTGTGGTTGTCTTGCCGTTGCTGCCCGTAATACCGACAATCTTTGCGTTCAACTTCAGGCGATAGTATTTTGCCAGAGCGCCTAAGGCTGTTACGGTGTCGTTCACACGAATTACCGCAAAGTCCTTCTGCCGGAATTTAATAACAATATCACGTGAAACAACCGCTCCAACCGCTCCCGCATTCACTGCCTGTTCAATATAATCGTGACCGTCATGCCGTTCGCCTTTGATTGCAACAAACAAATCTCCCGGCTTGACAGATTTACTGTCACGGGAAACGCCGCTTATTTTCAACGATTTGTCCGCATCCGTTGTTAGTCGGCCATGTACAGCCCTTACCACTTCTTCCAATACAAGCATTTCCATCTTATTCCTTTGGCCTCAAAAGTATGACACCAAATTTTCCTCCAAAATCTGTCTCACAACCGCACGGTCATCAAAAGGAGTTACGGTATCTTTCGTTACCTGATACTGCTCGTGTCCTTTTCCTGCAATAATCACCACATCGCCGCTTTTGGCCTCTAAAAGCGCCTCTTCAATGGCCCGTTTTCTGTCGGGCTGGACGTGGAAACAAGCCCCATTCCTAACCCCCGCTTGAATCTCCCGGATAATCGCAAGAGGGTCTTCAGAACGCGGGTTGTCATTCGTTATCCAAAAAACGTCCGAATATTTTTCCGCAACATGCCCCATTTTCGGCCTCTTGTTTTTGTCCCTGTTCCCCCCGCACCCGAACACCAGGATAATCCGTCCTTTGGCAGAGGCGGAGATGGCGCTCAATACCGTTTGAAGGGCGTGGTGGGTATGCGCAAAATCAACATAGACAAGGAAATCCTGCCCGCAATCAACCCGCTCCAACCGCCCCGGTACCATGCTCAACGACTCAAGCCCTCTTTGCACCACGTCGATTTTGAAACCCAATGCAAGCGCGTTTGCAGACGCCGCCAGCGCGTTGTAAACGTTGTGCATACCGATTAGTTTCAACTGAATACTTGCCTTTCCCCAGGGTGAATTAAGCACAAACCTCGTTGACTCACCGCCGGTATCTATCGACTCCGCCGTGACGTCCGCGCTCTTTCTTTTCACACCGTACCATACAATCTGCGACTTCGTGTTCTCTGCGAAATGTTTGCTTGCATTATGATCGGCGTTTAGTATGGTGAAGGCGTCAGTGTCCAGTTCTTTCACCAGTTTCACCTTTTCAGCCCGATAGCTTTTTACGTCTTCATGGTAGTCAAGATGCTCCGCCGAGAGGTTCGTAAAGATCGCGGAACGGAACCGGATAGCGCTCAACCGGTGCATGGAAAGGGCATGGGACGACGCCTCAATTACGGCGTGCTTTATGCCTGATTTAAGCATCTCTGAAAGATAGCCCTGTATCTCCACGGACTCCGGAGTCGTCTCACGCGAGGGAATAATCCTCTTCCCGATTTGGTATTGGATCGTGCCGATCAGCCCCGCCTCGTTGCCTGATGCCTCAAAGATAGATTTGGTAAAATACGAAGTAGTAGTCTTACCGTTTGTGCCGGTAATGCCGGTGATCGTCATTTCCGAAGAAGGGTTGCCGTAAAAATGGTTACTCAGGCACGCAAGGGCGTGACGCGCGCCAGAGACGACAATTTGCGGCACATGGGGCACAACCTCACTCCTTTTTTCCACCACGACGACAACGGAGCCGTTCGTCATAGCATCCGTAATGAAATCGTGCCCATCCTGCTGGTATCCCGGAATGGCAACAAACAGGAAACCCTTTTTTACCTTACGGGAATCATGGGTAATTCCGACCACTTCTTTTTCATCATAGTCGTGGATTTTGCATCCGGTTAAGCACTGACAAAGCTCGCTTAGCTTCATATTTTATTGGTGTGTTTTTTATAAAATTTGACTGATATTACCATTATCAAAACGGAACCACTCAGGTGTTCAGATGGGTGGTATTTATTATTGGCTTATTTCCAAATATACGTTTAACCAGCCACCTCAGATATTCAGCGTCTCTCATCGAACTCCCAAAACAAACGCCTTATGGCCTTACCATTTCCAATTTTCACGATTACTTCCAAAGGCCCATGCAGGGTGCATAGACCGATTGAGTCTATATCCTCCAGCAGGTAATAATATTTTCCACTGGCCGGATTATCTTTTAAGCAGTAGTTAGCACGAAACATACCGTTACCCAGTGTTGTTATGGGTTCTTCGTTTATCATCTTATACGTGCCATCTCTTTTCATTGACCTGTACACGTTAAATCCTGCTTTATTTGTCTCGTATGCCGTTTCCCATACCAAGATAACACTATTGTCATCATTCACATACGCCTCGAAACTAACCAGACTAATGGTTGGGGGTGGCATTATGGACAATGGGTGCTGGCGTTGGTATGCCACAGGTGCATACTCTGTATACTTTTTCTTGGTGTGCATAATCACCTTTGGGAATTCATTCGCTTGCAAATTCATTTTTAACATTTTAACTTATCCTTTTTTTAAACACACTTTTTCCGGTAGAACCAAGTTTTGAGTGACCACGCATATCCCCCCCCTATCTCAAAAAACCTTCAGCCTTCAGCCTATCAACCTATACTCCACACCCTATTTCCAGTGTCCCGTCAAATCCCTGCGTCTGCATTCCTTTGACGTGGGTAATCCGTTCACAGAAACGCCTTGATTTCTCAAGCCTATCCACCTCTTCTGCATATTCTTTCAATAGCTTGCCCAGTGTTTCCCGGTTATTCGTTCGAACGGTGTCCAACTCTTTTGCCGTTGCGTAAAGGCCGTACCATAAAATGAAATTCTGCTTTTGAAGTTCCTTATTCATCATTTTCTGATTCCCATTCTTTGATATAAGACACTAACGTAGGGCGAACCTTTCGGCTTGCTTCACTCCCCCCCCATTTCGTTCGGATTTCGCGAACGCACGCGTGTTTGCACCCCATCACACATTCCAGGCGCAAGGCTAAAGCCTTGCCCTGCGATTCCTCTCGTTCCCAAGCTCAGACTTGGGAACACACTGGTAAGAGAAGCCCCCTGCTTCTCTTTCCACAACAGCCTGCCAGACGGTTCAGACTTGTAGATTGGCTTACAACCGGCTCGCACGGTGCGCAGAAAACTGCGGACAAGATACTGACGACGGTCTTACGCGCGATCTCCATCAAACCTGAAGGTTTGAGCTACAGGGCTAATGCATGGACAATTTGACCGGCGACGGCTCTACCTTCATATAGAAGAGCGTGCGGGCTATTATCTCACAAACCACGGGGGCGGCTACATCACTGCCATAATACGCGCCATTCTTCGGTTCGTTTATAGCTACGAGCACACAAACACGCGGGTGATCCGCCGGCGCGTAAGCGATAAACGACCCTACGAATTTTGTGTGAGAATAATGACTGTTTTTGCCTTCGCCTTCCACCTTCTGTGCGGTTCCGGTCTTTCCGGCAATGTCATACTCCAATAGGTTTGCGCTCTTTGCCGTGCCGTCGGTAACAACCTTTCGCAGGATAGGGTTCATAACGTCACGCGCAATGCGTTCACTCATAACACGCCGAACCACTTTTTGACCGGAAACATTTTTAACCGTATTGTCGTCATTACTTCCTTTTGATTTTATGATAGTAGGTCTAAGTAACAGTCCCCCATTGGGAATACTGCAAAAGGCAGTAATAAATTGTAATGAAGTTACAGCAATCCCTTGCCCTATCACAATGTTTTCCACCGAGCATTTCGACCAGCCTTCTACTGGCGTAAAAATACCACTGTTTTCTCTCGGCAATTCAATCCCTGTCTTTTCTCCAAAATTATATTGTTTCAGGAGTTTATACAACTTCTCTTTTCCCATGCGCAAACCGAGCTTTCCCGTGCCAATATTACTGGACAGGGCAACAATGTCCGTAACCGTAAGGTTGCCATGTTTGTGCGAATCGTGCATAATATGGCCATTTATTTTCCACGCGCCGTTTTCGCAGAAAATCATGTCACTTGGTCTTGCCAGGCCTTGCTCAAACACACCGGAAACAACTAGCGGCTTCATTATTGATCCTGGTTCGTAACTATCGAGAATAGCAACATTTTTTCGGGGGTCACATTGTTCTAATTCGACTTTGTGAATCTTGTATGTTTCTGACTTGTTGGGATCATAAGTAGGATAATTTGCCAGCGCCAGCACTTCCGCAGTCATTGGGTCCATTACGATTGCCGTTGCATTCAGCGGCGCCCATTTTTTACAGGCCGCTTCCAGTTCTTCTTCCGCAAAACGTTGTATGGTGGCATCAATCGTCAACACAACGTCTTCCCCATGAACGGGCGGCTTAAATTCCGCAGCCAGCGTTGTTATCGGATGCTGCAAGGCGTCCCGCCCCGTTATTTTATAACCTGGCTTTCCGGTCAGCGTATTATTGCACTCCTTTTCAATGCCATAGTTACCGGCAGCTTTATCGTCGGTAGTGCCGATGACGTGCGCCGCCAACTTCTGGTTGGGATAAAAGCGGTGATATTCACGCTCAACGTAAATACCTTTTAAAGCCAGACGTTCAACCGCGTCCAAATCCTTGTCATGCACCTTCCGCTTGATCAATACAAATTTTTCGCCTTTTTTGAGGCGGTCGGCCAAAGCCTTTGGTTCCAGCTTTAAAACCTTGCTGAGTTGTTGTGCGGTGTACGTGATATTGTCTTGAATCCCGGCGGGGTCTGCACGATACTGTTTCCAATTTTTGTCTTTTTTTTGTTCATCCGGCTCGTCCTTAATCACTTTAGGGTCAGCGCAAACGTTACCCAACTGAAGCGACTCTGCAAGCTTCATCCCGTTTCGGTCCAAAATCACACCCCTTCTTGCAGGCAGGATTGTCTTTTTTGATTGTTGTTGTCTGGCTAATTCGGTGAATTTGTTGTGGTCAGTGATTTGAACGCTTCCGAGGCGCACCATGAGTGCGATAAACGCGGCA
>CAYHFB010000327.1:0-4983 GCA_964355695.1 uncultured candidatus Brocadiaceae bacterium | reverse complement strand
GGTATTAAAACTCGTCTTCGGCACAATCTGGTATTCCTTCATTTTTCTCCATAAGGTCGTTGTGGATATACCGAGGTTAATGGCTACCTGCTTGCGGTTTCCCTCATATTTCCGCAGGGAGTCAACAATCGCCTTTCTTTCCCGCACGGCCAGTGCCGCTCGAATACCGCCCGTTTCCGTCGTTATCTCGTCGGAAGAGAATGCCGTCGGCAATACCATCTCTTCCGTGGTAATCCGGTTGCCCTTCATCAGGGTCATCGTCCGTTCTATAATGTTTTCCAACTCCCTGATGTTTCCCGGCCAGGGGTAGTTGAGAAGGGAGTTCATGGCGTCCCCTGATATTTCCGGCGCGGGTTTTTTGAGCTTAGTTGCGTACAAATCCACGAAATAGTTGATCAGCGCCGGGATATCTTCCTTTCTCTCCCTCAGCGGCGGCAGGTGAATCCTGATGACGTTCAGGCGGTAAAACAAATCTTTCCGGAACGACCCGTCTCTCGTGGCCTCATCCAGGTCTTTATTCGTAGCGACGATGATCCTGACGTCAAGAAAAACCGGCTTGTTGTCGCCGACCCTTCGTATTTCTCCGTTTTGCAGAAAGCGAAGCAGCTTCACCTGGGTCGCAAGCGACGTCTCGCCGATTTCATCAAGAAACAAGGTGCCGTCCTGTGCTTCCAGAAAGATGCCTTTTTTATCCTTCACCGCACCGGTAAATGAGCCAACCGCGTGTCCAAACAGCTCGCTCTCCTGCAAATTCTCAGGCAACGCCCCGCAATTTACCACGACAAAGTTTTTGTCGGCCCGACGGCTGTTCCTGTGAATGGCGCGGGCGACAAGTTCCTTGCCCGTTCCGCTTTCCCCCGTAATAAGCACCGTGCTTTCACTGTTGGTTAATTCCATGAGGATGTTCAAGATGCGCATCATCGCCGGGGAATTGCCGACAAGGCCTTCAAACTTATATTTCCCCTTGTTTTCTTTTTGCAGGGTATTAACCTTTTCCGTCAGCCGCTTTTTTTCCAGCGCCCGCTCGGTAATGGAGAGGATGTCCGACAATTGAAAGGGCTTGGTAACATAGTCATAAGCGCCGTTCCTCATCGCCTGGATAGCGCTGTCAATGGTGCCGAACGCCGTCATTACGATCACCTCCGTCGATGGGTTGATATCCTTGATCCGCGACAGCACCTCAAGGCCATCCATCTTCTCCATTTTAAGGTCTACAATGGCCAGGTCGTAAAAATGTTCTTGCTGCAATTGAACCGCCTGTTCTCCGCTTTCAGCGCTATCTGCCTTGTAGCCCGCCCTCTTAAAGGCGATGGCCAGAGATTCGCGCATGTTTTTTTGATCGTCAACAAGGAGTATCGTAAACATACTGTTCCTTTAAAAAGCGTGTGATGAAAGAGCCGTTACCAGTTTATTTTTGACGGGCAAGCGGATGGTAAATACGGCTCCCTTGCCCGGTTTGCTCTTTACATCGATCTTGCCGCCATGATTATCGACAATACGATGAACAATGGAAAGGCCCAATCCGGTTCCCTTTGATTTCTTTGTCGTAAAAAAAGGTTCAAATATCTTTTTCATAATGTCCGGCGGAATTCCTTCTCCCGTGTCCGATATCACAATTTCAATCTCATTGGGGTTTAATACCTTGGGCTTCTTTACGTGAATGAAAATTTTCCCGCCCTGCGGCATGGCGTCGATGGAATTCAGCAGTAAGTTCCAAAATATCTTTCTAATCCAAATCCGGTCCAAATAGCTTTCGGGGATACCGTCGTCGTAGACCTTGGTAATCTTGACGTTTTTTTGGAATCGCGCATCCTGTTCCAGCAAAAACACGACTTCGTCAATAATTTCGCGGATATTGCTTCTGACAAAGCTATAATCTGCCGGATGCGCAAAGGTAAGAAAATTGGTAATAATCTTGTTGAGGTGGTCGGTTTCTTCTACCACCATTTCAAACAGCCTTTGGTCGTCCCCTTTAAGAGCCAGGTCCCTTTTCAACACGGAGACGGCGTTTGATATGGCGCCAAGCGGGTTGCGTATCTCGTGGGCAATGGAAGCAGCGAGTTCTCCAATTGAGGCCAATCGTTCCGCGCGCCGTATTTGCTCTTCCACCTTTTTGCTCGCCGTAATATCTCTAATGATTCCTTCTATGCCGACGATCTCGCCTTTTTTATTCTTGATCGGGTAGGTGTTTTGAGAGACCCGGAGTTCCTTTCTGTTTTTGCAAAAGATACGGTATTCCAGGTCCTTGGATGCCTTTAATTCTCCGGCAAGTACCTTTTTTGTCGTTTCCCTTACCAGTTCCACGTCGTCGCTATGGATCATCTCCATGGCGAGAAACGGTTTATCATAAAACTCGCCGGGGGTATAGCCCGTCACGTTTCTCAGCGCGCTATTGAGAAACAAATATCTTCCGAGCTTATCGAGCCTGAAGATAACGTCTTCAATGTCTTCGACGAGGTTTCGGTATTTTTCCTCTGATTCTTTAATTTTATCAAAAAGACGGGTATTGTCAATTGCAATAGACAGTTGAGGCGTAATCTTGCTGACAATGTCCACGTGGTTTTCAGAATAATTCTGTACGTTCTTGCTTCCAAAGTTAAGGCTTCCGATAATCTCGCCTTTACATATCAGGGGGACCGAAAGGCGCGACTTGATGCCTTCTTTCAGCAAAATGGTGTCCGTAGAATAAGCGCCCTGAGAGGTGTCGCCCACCATATACACCATGCCGTCCTCCACGACCTTTCCCGCCAGTGTGCCATATTTAGAGTAATGCAACCCCTCTTCCAGCGTTGACCCATCATATTCTTTAGAAACGGCAAAAATGGAAAACTCCTCCCTCTTCTCGTCCAGAAGGGTGATGCTCATGCGGTCAAAATCAATGACCTTGTTGAGCTCCAATCCGAGGGTCTTATACACGTCACGGATGTCCAGCCTCGAAGCCAGTATTTTGTTGATGTTATTCAGGATGTCCTTTTCCTGTTCAATCTTCTTCCGCTCCGTCAGGTCGATAATAATACCTTCGTAGCCGATGACGTTGTTTCGCACGTCCCGTCGGAGGTTGCTCGTCATAAGGCAAGGGACTTTAACGCCGTCCTTCTTTCTTAACTCTATTTCATAATCCTTAATAAAACCATTTTTATTGACCACATCCTTCACCGTCTTGCCCGCGCCGGGGTCGAAAAACAGATGGGTAACCAGGTTCAACTTCAATATCTCGTTTTTCGATTCATAGGCAAACAGATCAACCCCTGCCTGATTAATATCCACAAACAGGCATTCCCTGTCGCAAAAGAACACGACGTCCTTGCTGGATTCAAAAAGCCGCCGGTACTTTTCTTCCGATACCCTTAATTTCTGGGTCCTCTCTTCAACGATTTTTTCAAGATGCTCCGTATAGTTATGTATCTCTTGTTCAAGCGACTTTTGCTCCGTAATATCCCTCGTGATCATTACAAAGCCAATCGGGGTACCATTGATCGACTGCCTGGTCGTTAAGGTGCTGTAGCCGGTAAACACCTCCCCGTTTTTTCGTATCAGTTGCATTTCGCCTTTATACCTGCCCACGGACAGGGTCGTTTCGAGCATCTCCTGTACCTTGTCCGATGGATCGTTTGCTTTTGTGTGCAATATCCGGATTGTGGATTTTTGTATTACCTCTTCCGGCTCATACCCGAACATCCTCCGGGCACCCTCATTGAAGGTCAGAATGCCCCCATCAAGATCACTCGCAATAATTGAATGTTCCGTAGAACTAACCAGAATGCTTTTTAAAAAGTTCTGGGCCTCCTGCAGATTCGACGTCTTTTCCTGCACGGACGTTGCCATCACGTTGAATGCGTCACCCAACTCACGCACTTCATCTCGCGTCTTTATGGCGACCCGTTGAGACAAATCTCCGGCAGACATCTTCCGGGTTGCCGCTATCAACGCCATGAGGGGATTGGTTATCTTTTGCCCAATTATCAGCGCAAACGCAATCCCGGCCACCGCCAAAACGACCCCGGTGATCGTCAGGTAATAGAGGATTTCCAAAATGGGGCTCTTTACCTCGCGGAGCGCCAAAGAGACCTCGGCAAAGCTGCGTTCCGTGATGACGCCCCATTTCAGTTCAGGAATCCGATACCAGATGCCGACCACTTTTTCCCCGGCATAATTGATATAGCCGTCTACGTCAAACCCGTCCGTTCCCTTCAGGCACGAGGCCGCGCTTTTAGTCAGTTGCGTGGTTTGCGGCTCAAGCATGGCCAATTCCAGCGTGGTACTTCCCTTTATAAGCCCTGCTTGCCTTAACCGTTCGGCGAGGATGGACTCGGTAATCATCATACCGTGCTGATTAATGATGTACGAGTCGCCGCTGTCCCCGTACCGCACCTCGTTTATTTCCTTGTTGAGAACCGACAGATCGACTTGCAGTATCACTACGCCCACCACAACGTTGTCATCATTTTTGATAGGGGAGGCGACGTGCATGGCGGGCAAGCCGTTTTCCCAGTTTCCCGCTCTTTCAGCGACAAGCGGCACACGCGTAATATCGGAAATAAACGTCTTACCGCCCATCGCGCTACGAAAGGCCTCGCCCTCTTTTATGTCAGACCCGATAAGCCGCGCATCGGTGGCTAGCCGGATAGCGCCGGACACGTCACAGATTATGTACCCGTTAAACTCAATCTCGCAAGGCACCTGAGAAATGGATTTTGTAATCGTGTCGCGATCCGGGTGGGTTACATTAGCAGCATCTCTTACCGCCGGATTCCGCGCCACGCGCCCTGCGCCGCTTTTCAACCGGTCAAGCCAGCTTTTTACCTGCAACGCCTTCAGGGAGCCAAGTGATTGCAGGTTTCTGATTTCCGTATCCTGTATAGCCTTCGTAGCTGTAGGATAAGCAATAAGCCTCATTACGAGCAACGGGGTAAGAACGGCAATCAGAAACAGGAAAATTAATTTATGCTTAATTGATTGAAACATATCACATCCTTAACCGGA
>CAYHFB010000326.1:0-5015 GCA_964355695.1 uncultured candidatus Brocadiaceae bacterium | reverse complement strand
CCCTTCACACCTCGTTCATACCCTTGAGCGAAAAGATGTGTATAAACCTGTGGCTTACGCAGTGGGCTACTATTGTGTAGCCACTAACGGGGCATTTTGGGTACTGCGCGGTGTGTCAACCGTTCCCGGCTGACACAATGAATTTTTCTGCCACCCGACAATTCGCACGAATAAAACCACCCTCTTCTAAAGCATTTTCAAAATTAGGCAATTAATTTTCACCTTTGCTGGAAAAAACAAAAAAAGCTTGCAGTTTTCCTCGGCGATGCTTTACTATTACGATTGTAGATAATGGCAACTTCCAATCGTCTGCAAGAACAGAAAATCAAGGCGCAAACGCAAGACAATTTTTACCGTGTTTTATTACTTATTATTGAGTTGAAGGGGGTTTTATGATGGTGAAGAGGTTTGGTATCACAATGTTATTATTAGGTGCATTTTTATTCGGTTTGGGTTGCCATCACTGCAATCGTCATTGTCAAAGCACATTACAGGTGTTGCGCTAAAGGCTTTGTCCGTAAACGGGTAGGTTTGGTTGCGGGTATCACGTAGCATACCCGTATTCCGTTCCTGGCGGAATTTTGCACCGCATTATTATGCAACTGATAGGTCTGACGTCATCGACTGGCATGTAACGCTTTTTACCCCTTTTGGAATCCCTCCATAGCCGCGCAAAAAGGGGGAAATTCGGCGGAAGCTCTGCCGTTCCTAGCAGAAAGCCCTATTGTCCCGTAACAACCTGTATAGACTTGCCGACTATCTCAACGACCATTTCTATTTCACGGGGTGTGATTATTAATGGCGGCATGATTATCATGATGTGGGCGAGCGGTCTTAGGAGTAGACCGCGCCTTCTTGCCTCCAGGCAGACCTTTACGCCTACCCGCTCTTCCCACGGATAAGGGGTTTTTGTGGCCTTGTCCTGCGCCAGTTCTATTGCCGCGATGAGACCACACTGTCTAACCTCTCCAACGTGCGGCAGCGATTCCAGAGGTTTTAGGCAGTTGCGCAGACATTCGATCTTTGGCTGGAGGTCTGCAAGCAACCGTTCCTTCTCAAACAACTCTATTGCGGCCAGCGCAGCCGCGCAGCCCAGCGGGTGGCCCGTGTACGTGTGACCGTGGAAAAACGTTTTTAGGCTGGAAAACTCGCCCAAAAATGCGTCAAAGACGTCCCTCGTCGTAAGCGTGGCGGCCAGCGGCATGTACCCGCCGTTGATGCCCTTGGACAGGGTCATGATGTCGGGTACCACCTGTTCGTGCAGGCAGGCAAACATCTTACCCGTCCGTCCAAAGCCCGTAAGTACCTCGTCCAGGATGAGGAGGACATTGTATTTTTTACAGAGGGCGCGCACGCCCGACAAATAGTTTTCGGGATGGATGATCATCCCCCCGGCGCCTTGTACTAACGGTTCCATAATCATCGCGGCGATAGAGTGTGCGTCTTTTTTAAGAATGTTTTCCAACTCATCAAGGCAGGCCAGGCGGCAATCAGCAGACTGCTTTCCAAGCGGACACCGGTAGCAGTAGGGCGCGGGGGCAAGATGCGTCTTGAAATACAGGGGGCGAAAAGCTTGGTTGAATATGTCTATCCCGCCGACGCTCATGGTGCCCAGCGTGTCGCCATGATAGCCGTATTGCAAAGCCACGAACTGCGTTTTGTCTTTCAACCCCTTATGCTGCCAATATTGAAAGGCCATCTTGAGCGCGACTTCGTTTGCCGTTGAGCCATTGTCTGAATAAAAGACCTTTTCCAGTCCACGAGGCGCGATTTCAACAAGCTTCCTTGCCAGTTCAATCGCAGGGACGTTGGACATGCCCAGAAGCGTGGTGTGGGCAACCTTGTCGAGTTGTCCCTTTATGGCGTCGTCGATCTCGCGTTTGCGGTGGCCATGCAGGTTACACCACATCGACGAAATCCCGTCGATGTACTCCTTACCGGCAACGTCCTTGAGGAAAATACCGCTTCCTTCCTCAATGATAACGGGAGATTCCTTGAGGTAATCCTGCATCTGGGTAAAGGGGTGCCAGAGGTACTCCTTATCCCACGCCTCTAATTGTTTTTGGTAATCCTTGTCGGCCATTTATAAAAAAAGCTTCCCACCCGTGAACTCTCAAAAGGATGAGAAGCTTTGTCCTTAAAACATTATTTTTCCCGTAACCGTTCAGGCGCTGTCTAAAGAAGGCCTAAAACACAACCCCCCTTTTCCAGAGGGGATATTCAAAATCCCTCTTAGAAAAGGGGGAAAAACAGGTACCGTCTTTTGCCATAACAAAAACCGCTTACTCAAAGCCGAGGCACAAATTAGTCCTTCGGCGACATTTAACAGCGTAGTGGCAAGGCGCGCCTTGCCACTACACGTACGTTTGGATTTCCCGTGTATCAAATTAGTCCTACGGCAACTTATTTGTGATCACACGGAAGAAGGACACGGGAACCGTGTCATTACTTTGAAATTCCAATACCGTTAAATTTAGGTACCGGCCTTAATGTCTATCTTTGCCTTCTCTTTCAATTCCTTAACCAAGAGCTGGCCTTTTTCTTCAATCATATTTTGCTTTACGGTTTCCTTTACATCATCAAAGGTTGGGGTTTTGATGTCTGTGGCCTTTATGATATGATAACCAAAATCCGTCTTCACTATGTCGCTTACTTCGCCCTTCTTAAGCGCAAAGGCAGCGGCGGCAAACGGCTCTACCATTTGGCCTTCTCTCTTGAAGAACCCCAGGTCTCCACCCTCTTTTGAAGATGGACAATCGGAATACTCTTTTGCCGCTTCCGCAAAATCTTTTCCACCGGTAATATCGGCCTTCGCCTTCTTAATCTTCTCCATTGCCTGCCCCAACTCTGCGTCGGTCTTCAGCTTCCTCGTGTCAACAAGGATGTGGCTTGCCTTTACCTCAGTTTCGGCATAGACGGACTTGTGTTGTTCAAAATACGCCTTTATCTTCGCATCGTCAACGTCCTGGCTTAAATACTTTTCCATGGAGAGGAACATAGTGATGTCCTTTTTCATATCATCAATACTTCCGCCATGCTTCTCCAGCACCTGCTCCAGCGTCTGCCCGGCCAAGCCAGGGTTCGTCTTAATATCTTCACGCACCTTGTTCAATTCAACCTCGATAGCCGCGGCGTCTATTTGAACCTTGCTGTCGCGAACAAACTGCAAGATTAACTTCTGGGTGATTAAGCCATCAAGTATTTGTTTTGTTGCCGTTGGAATTTGCTCTTCAGGCACTTGTGGCCCAAACCTATGCAACACTTTATCCACTTCATTTTGATAGATATTCTCGCCGTTTACCGTTGCCACAACCTTGCCGTCACCATCCGTTTTTTTCGCTTCAGCGGCAGGCTTGGCTTCCGCCGGCTTTGCATCTGCTGGCTTTGCTTCTGCCGCGGCTGGCGGCTTTGCCTCCGCCTTCGAATCTGTCTGTGCTTCTGTTTTAGACTTTGATTTCTTCGGCTTCTTCGTTTCCGTTTCTGCGGCAAAAACGCTCAATTGCACGCATAGTATTCCACTTAACACAAACCCTACCGGCTTAATAAATCCCTTCAACATTGCTATCTCCCATAAAATTTAAAATAAAAACTAACCACGTAATATTAATCTATCTCAACCGTTAATGTCAAATTACTTTTTTCCAGGAATTTTGTTTCAGGCAAGCGGCGTCCGATATGCTTTTCGTCACGGTTCAGCCGGTATTTTGCATACCGGTTGCACGGTGAGCGCCTTGCAAGGCGCTCACCGTGCAAGGCGCTCACCGCCTGCCCGGCACAATCTTTCCCATGACAACCGCCTCTCTCGCGCCCGTAGCGCTGGGGACGTTGTTGCAATTGCCGGAAATGGTTTCATGGGCAAGGATGGCAAAGGCGAGGGATTCCCTGACGTTAGGCGCAAAGCCAAACGCATCAAGAGTGTGTATGGTAATTGACGGGCCAAGATAGCGCTCAAGGAATCTTACCAGGGTGCGGTTGTGGCACCCGCCGCCCGAAAGAATTACCTCGGATAATTGGCGCACCGATAGTATCCATTTGTTATAACTGTCCGCAATGGTGTATGCCGTGAAGGCCGTAACGGTTGCCAGCACGTCGATGCCTTTTATGCCGGAGCGCGTGGCGTCTTCGTATAGCTTGTCGGCAAAAGACCGTCCGAATTCTTCACGCCCCGTCGTCTTTGGCGGCTGCTTTGATAGATAGGGATGCCCAAGGAGTTCCTTCAAAAGGCCGTCTTGAACCGTTCCCCCTGCCGCCATGTCTCCATCCTTGTCGAAGGTGTATTGATGGTTGGTGATGCGTTCCGCCACGCGGTCAATGATCATGTTGCCGGGACCCGTGTCGAAGGCAATAATATCATCAATGGCACAGTTCTTCGGTATAAAGGTGACGTTTGCAATGCCGCCGATATTCTGCAACGCGCGCCCTTTTTCCCTGCTTCGGAACAGAATATAGTCCGCATAGGGGACGAGTGGGGCGCCTTGCCCGCCGGCCGCCATGTCGCTCGGACGAAAATCGGCAACGGTCGTAACGCCCGTCTCCTGAGCAATCACGGACGGCTCGCCGATCTGGAGCGTCGATCGTGTACCACCCGGATATGTGGACGGCTGGGGATTTGGCAGGTGATAAATCGTCTGCCCATGCGATCCGATGATATCGACGTCCGCAATAGTGACACCCGCCTTTGCAGCAATTGATTTCGCCGCTTCGGCAAACAGTTTGCCCAGGTAAAAATGTAACGGGCAAATCTTATCGACGGTGCCGGTTTCCGGGTTACAGGCTTCGAGGATGGCCGTTCGTGTAGCGGAGTCGTAAGGATAGGTGTCAAAGGCAAGGACGTGTACCTTTGTGTCCGTGCCATGCCCGGAAATATCCGCCAGGCAGGCGTCAATACCATCAACGGACGTCCCGGACATAAGCCCGATGACCTTCCTGGGGTTTTTGTTTTGTAATCTCAACAATTCTTTCAACATAATACACCCTGAAGACGTTTGTTCTAAAGCGGGGAAAAGACAAGAAAC
>CAYHFB010000325.1:0-5018 GCA_964355695.1 uncultured candidatus Brocadiaceae bacterium | reverse complement strand
GGGGACAGTGTCCACTATTTCTAGTCCCGTAGGGACGACTGACAGGCGGACATTGACAGGATAAGAAGTTTACAATAATTCGGGAATGCTCCCCTTGGATTTCCCGCATATACGTTGAAAATTTGAGTACCGTCGTGTCTTATTTCTAAACAAACTGGAGAACTATATGAGAATAATAACTTTTTCTGCTTTTATCTTTTTGGTTACAGGTCTTTTTTTCCCTATCAAAATTACGACGGCAAATCATGGACTCGCCAGGAAAGCCACGTCGCCCACGATTTGACCAGTGTTTGGGGGAGTAGCCCTCGCAATGTTTATGTTTTAGGAGATTATGGCACTATTCTTTATTACAATGGCGCTGAATGGAAATTGCAGACACTTGGTATCACGTATTATCTAAGCAGTATGTGGGGACTTAGTGAAGATCATATTTTTGCTGTCGGCTCTCTCGGAAAGATATTGCGTTATAATGGTAAAACGTGGTATAAGCAGGACAGCGGCACCACCAACTGGCTTTATGGAATCTGGGGAAATAATACGGGTAATTTTTATGCCGTAGGGGTTTATGGCACGATAATTCACAATAATGGAAAAAGATGGGAAAAGCAGAAAAAACTTACGAATTACCATTTGCTTGGCTTATGGAGAAACAGAAAAGATTACGTATCCGCTTTAGTATATAATCCCAGAATCCACCATTTACATCCAGGATTTCCTTATATATATTCGCTTAGTACAATTTCATGTCTTTAAAGAGGTGGTAATATGAACAAAACATTAGCTCAGGATTCATGGAAAGTTGCGACAATAATGGGGATTCCCATTCGGTTACATTTCTCGTGGTTTGTCGTCTTTGGTCTGATAACGTGGTCTTTATCCACTCGTTATTTCCCGAAGGCTGCGCCAGATATTCCGGTAGCCTCTTACTGGATTAAGGGAACATTGGCAGCCTTGCTGCTTTTTGCATCCGTCGTATTCCATGAGCTTTCCCATTCGTATATCGCCCAGAAATACCGTATTCCTATCACGAGCATCACCCTGTTCATTTTTGGAGGCGTTGCGCAAATGAGCGGGGAGCCTCCACATCCCAAAGCAGAATTCAGGATGGCAATCGCCGGCCCTATTTCAAGCTTCCTCCTGGCTGGTCTTTTTTTCCTGACGTCGGCAAATACGGTTGGTGGGACACGGGCGCTTTTTTCTTACCTTGCGCAAATCAATTTTTTCCTCGGCGCCTTTAATCTTATCCCAGGCTTTCCGATGGATGGAGGAAGGGTTCTCAGGTCTATATTGTGGAGCAGGACAAAGGATTTTTTTTATGCTACCCAAAAGGCGTCAACCATTGGGAAAAGGATCGCCATTTTTTTTATCATTTTTGGCACATTTTTGTTTTTTTCAGGTTCTTCCAGTGGATTGTGGCCGATGCTCATCGGATGGTTTCTCTACATGGCAGCCCAGTCAAGCGCTCAACAGGCAACCCTTCAGGCCGTGCTTTCAGGTATAAAAGTCAAGGACGTGATGGTAAGGGATATCGTGACCCTCGGCCCCTTGATTACCCTGGATGAGGCGGTAGACAACTATTTCCTTCGGTGCAGTTACGGTGGATTTCCTGTTATTGATGACGGGAAATTCCTGGGCATTATAACCCTTAAGGAAATCAAGGACGTCCCTCGGGAAAATTGGCGTAAGGTAAAGGTATCTGATGTTTTCATCCCCCACAACAAAAAATGGGAGATATCCCAGGGAGCCGACGTCATGAAAGCCCTTGAGTTAATGATAAAAGACGACAAAGGCAGGGTTGTCGTCATGGAAAATGATAAAGTAATCGGTCTAATTACAAGAAATGGCATTGCACGATATTTGCAGATTAAGGGTAAATAATTGACAACTTTTTTGAATTGATCACACCATGGAATGGATAATAGTAATCATCTTGGTACTTTTGAACGGCATATTTTCCTGTATGGAAATGGCATTTGCCTCTGCCAACGTGCCCCTTTTACGAGACATGGCCTCTAAGGGTAATACCGCTGCAAAAATATTTATTCGCCTAAAGGGCCGTCCGGAAAGAACATTTGCCGTTATTCAGGTAGGTATCACGCTGGTTGGGACAGCGTCTGCCGCAGTGGGTGGCGCCGAAGTTGAGGCGTCCATTCTTCCACACATTAGGTCACTTCTCCACATTTCCGGTACACCGGCTGAAATTCTTGGAATCGCGCTTTTCGTCATCCCGTTTACCTTTATTACCGTTGTTATAGGTGAGCTGGTTCCCAAAGCTATTGCAATCCGTCATCCGGAAGAAGTATCGTTGCTCTCAAGCCGTTTGTTAATACTTATGACAAAGATGGCATCACCATTAGTCCATATCCTTGAGAAATCAACGATAAAACTTCTCTTCCTTATAGGGATTCGTTCCATACCACCTTCTGAGGAAATGGTTTCCGATTTGTCTCTGAAATCATTACACCCGTTCCACAGAGATTACATTTTAAATTTATTTGCACTGCGTTTTAAGAGGGCGTCTGAAGCGATGATTCCCATTCACAAGATCGTTACCATTCGTAGCTCAATGGGCAAAGAGGAAATATTAAAAATCATTATTGCCTGTGGACATACAAGACTTCCCGTCGTGTCTGATGAAGCCGAACCACAGATAATCGGCATCCTTCACACAAAAGAATTTGTAGCCATGATGGACACCAAAACAGATTTTTCTTTAACAAGTATGCTCCGTAAGCCATATTTTGTCGATATTAACGAATCCATTGTCAGAATACTCAAAAGCTTTCAAGGGAATCGGATTCACATGGCGATAGTACGTCAAGACACCCATTCTATAGGTATCATAACAATGGAAGATATTTTAGAAGAAGTTGTCGGTGAGATTTATGACGAAGACGATGATGGAATGGTAAAAAAGATATGGAGTCAACGAATCGGGATGAGAAGGTATTAAATGAAGGTGGTATGAAGGCAAGTAATGCGGGTTACGGGTAAATAAGGTAACAACATTTTGGGAATTCTAAAGGGATACACAGGAATGCTTTTTCGCAAAAAACCAAATAAAAACAAATTCGAGTTCAAGTTTAGCACGGAAATGTTTGCCGTTTCGGTTGACGATACGGCACAGACTGCTCTTGAATTAATTCGCAACAGTAACCTTACCGGAAACATATTTTACTGTTACGTTACCGACAATGATGGGAAGCTGGTAGGCATTGTACCCCTGAGAAGGCTTATAACTGCCGATAAAAAAACGAAAATCTCCGCC
Organism: uncultured candidatus Brocadiaceae bacterium; assembly: GCA_964355695.1. Classification (GTDB taxonomy): domain Bacteria; phylum Planctomycetota; class Brocadiia; order Brocadiales; family Brocadiaceae; genus JACVXV01. The sequence goes on along the minus strand of CAYHFB010000325.1, from coordinate 1,750 downwards.
ATTATGGTACGCAACCCGATCAAGTTAACCGCCGATTCCTCCGTAGACACGGCGCTGGAGTTTTTCTTGTTTTATAAGTTTGTTGCCTTTCCTGTGATTGATGAACGGGGAAAACTTATAGGCATAACAAGAGCGAATGATTTTATAGAAAACACCATGGCGCATGAAAAGAAAACAGAACATGAACGGGATGATCTTCTCAGAATAATTGGCATTCAACTGGAGGAATTTAGAAAACCAACGATCTTTAAAAGCACCTTGTTGAGATTTCCCTACTTGCTTTTTAACATCTCAAGCGGTCTGGTGTGCGCCTTTATTACAAAACTTTTCGGCAGAACCATAGACGAATTTATTTTCATCACCTTTTTTATCACGATCATATTGGGACTTGCCGAAAGTATCGGAACACAGGCGGTTGCAGTCACACTTTCTTACCTTGACAAAACCATTAAAATAAAAAGATTGGTGCTTTACGAAGTGGCTGTAGGCGCAAAGATGGGTTTGCTGTGTGGTGGATTGCTTTATTTAGTATCCTTTTTTTGGATTGGGAGTCACCAATTCGCCTTAACCTTGTCTCTCACTATTGTATTGACCCTTGTTACGGCATCCTTTCTTGGATGCAGTCTGCCCATTCTTTTCAAAAAGATCGGTGCAAATCCCGCTCATGCCTCGTGCCCGTTGGTATTAGCGATTGCCGATATTATATCACTAACCTCATATTTTTCACTTGGCACGTATTTTCTGCGGGCATAACCGGCAGAACCGATTATACGGTGAAGAGACAATGTCTTGCCATCGTATTAAAATCTCTCCGGCTTTACGAGCGAGAGATGGTTCAGGTACGTTCAGGATTGTTTTCTCCGGGAAAGCGGCGCGAACGCATATTACGCTTGCCGTCTTCTTTTACCTCATACATCAGGTCATCGGCAGACTTGAGCATTTCCGGGAAAGTGCGGTTGATCACTTCGAACCAGGCTACGCCTATGCTTGCGCCCACGGGTGGAAAGTTCACGAGCGCATTGTTTACCGAAGCAAGGATTTTGCGTCCTGTTTCGACGGCCTCGTCATAGCCTGCTTCCGGGAGCAGCACGGCAAATTCGTCGCCGCCCAATCGCGCCACGTAATCGCTTGAACGCAAGGAGTTCTGGAGCGCTTTGGCGGTAGCCTTTAATGCGGCGTCTCCAACGGCATGCCCCTTCACGTCATTAAGCCGCTTAAAGTCGTCGAGATCAAGAAATATAACGGCCATCGGGTGCGCATAGCGCTTCGACCGGTCAGCTTCTGCTACGCCAACCTCAAGGAATGCCCGCCGGTTTTGTAACCCGGTCAGGATGTCACGGGTTGCGTTTTGATACTCTCGATCAAATTGCAGGCGCACCTGCGCAGCGAGGATTGCCACCAGGCCATAGGTAATGAAATGGGTAGCTACGTTTGCCCATACAATCCAGGGGGCGCTAAATTTGTGAGATGTGAAATAATCACCCGTCCCCCACACCGCAGCCGCAAGAGCGGCTATTGCAAGACCATGTCGTTTTCCGCCTAACCATGCGATGACAAGCACCGGAAACAACGCCATGGTTGCAAGAGAGAACTCGGCATTGGTTTCTCTTCGAAACATACCCAGCAGAAAGAGCGAGCCAGTACAGGCTGACCATGTAGCCCAACGACGCCATCCCGTCCAGAATGCGCCGTAGAGAAAATATAATGTGCTAGTCTTGATCATATTAATAAGAGAGTACCAAGGTACTTT
>CAYHFB010000324.1:0-5067 GCA_964355695.1 uncultured candidatus Brocadiaceae bacterium | reverse complement strand
ACAATTATTAATAACCGAGTCCCTGATCGGCGAATTAAATGCATTTGGGAATGCGCCCTTTTTCATCTGCCGCAACAACGTTCTTCACCGATTCGCGCTTTGCGATGAGCAACCCTACTTCTCTGACCAAACCTTCGGTGTTGGCAGGCTTCGTAAAGTATCCATCCACACCGAGACTGGCTCCCCGTTCCTTGTTTTCTATTATCGAATTGATTATAATGGGTATGTCCGCGGTTTTGGGATCGTTTTTAAGTACGGCGGCTACGTCAAAACCGTTGATTGCAGGCATCATAATGTCGAGTATAATGAGGTCAGGACAATCCTTTTTGGCTATAGAAATCGCCACAATCCCATCTTTTGCCTCTACGACATGATACCCTTCCGTTTCAAGCGCTTGCCTCACAAATTCACGAATCGGCGGTTCATCGTCCACCACCAAAACACTCTTTTTGTGCCTGACGGAAGACCGGGCCGGAGGCGCCGTGTGGTCTTGCGCCTGATATGCCGTGACATCAGAACGGATTTGCCCGGCACCTGCCGTAACCATCATGGGGATGGTAAATGAGAACGTACTCCCTTTGCCCGGCTCACTTTCAGCCCATATTTTTCCGCCGTGATGCGCTACGATCTGCTTGCATATCGGGAGGCCAAGCCCCGTGCCGCTGGGTTTATCAGTAAGCGTGTCTCCAACCTGCTTAAATTTTTCAAAAACGTTTTCATGGTCAGAGGGGTCAATCCCTCTCCCCGTGTCTATGACGCTTACCGTTACGCCGTGGTCGGTTCTTTTCACGGCGCACGTAACAGTACCTTCATCGGTAAACTTCACCGCATTTGAAATCAGGTTGATCACCACTTGCATCAACCGATACTTATCGCCGTTAATCACCGGCAGGTTGTCTTCCACATACTTTATGAGTTTCAATCCCTTTTGCTCTAAGAGGGATTGTGTGGCTGCCGTTGCCTGTTCGATAATATCGGACATTAAAAGCGGTTCCATCTTCCACTCAACCTTGCCTGCCTCTATTTTTGAAAGGTCCAGAACGTCGTTTATCAGCGAGGTAAGCCGTTCCCCTTCGGAAATAATGATGCCCACGTTCTCACCAATCTGCCGCATTGCCTTCAGGGTCTTACCGTCTTCGGTTTTAATCTGCGGGACGATAATTTCTTCGAATCGCTTCTTGATAATCCTGGTAAACCCGATAACAGAGGTTAATGGCGTCCTTAGCTCGTGTGAAACCGTAGACAAAAAGTCAGACTTTATTTTGTCCAGTTCCTTGAGTTTTTCATTGGCCTCACGGAGTTCACAGGTTCTCTCTTCCACCTTTTGTTCCAGCGTCCTGCTATACTCTTCTAATTTTTCATAAGAGGTTTTCAGGTTTTCTGCCATTTCGGTAAATGATTCGGCAAGCATACCAACCTCGTCTCGTGAATGGACCTTGATATTTGCCGAGATTGCAAAATCCCCCTTTGCCAGCAACCTGGCCGATTCGGTCAATCTGATGAGCGGTCCGGATAATTTGGTCGATATCATATAGACCACTACGGCGCCAATGATAATAAACAAAACGGCGGTAATGATAGACCTGATAATAGTATCTTGAATCTTCTCTCGTATCTCTCTATTTGATTGTTCGATTTCTTTATGCAGCACATCCAATGAAAAACCAAGACGAAGCGCCCCCCATTTCCCCGTGCCGACGTTGATCGGCACAATCATCTCCATGAACGGCTTACCGCCCTTTTCGTATTCATTAATTACGGCCTTATCCTGCGATGCTGCGAATATATCCTCGCCGGCAGTAAGTCTTTCTTGCTGAAGTTCAGGCTGTAAGGTATGCGTGTGGACTACGCACGAAGAGTCCATTAATATAACGTAACTCAACTCCGCGTGGTCGCTAACCGTCTTTTTTATTATTTCGGTGACGTGAGAGAAATTGAAGGATGCAATGCCCTCTTCCGTTTGACGTGCCAGATTATCGGAAAGCAACACACCCTGATCGACAATGTTCTTCTTTATGAGGTAGATACGGCGTTCGAGTTCTTTTTCCAGGATGCCTTTTTGGGTTGAAATCTGCAGGATGGTAAAGGTGAGCAACAGTCCTACGATCAGGCCAATCATCGTGGTGAGTAATTTCCAACGGATGCCTCTTTTTATGTGAATCCGTTCTCTCATGATAGGTGTCTTTACCTTTATAAATTAATTACTTCGACTTCCGTATTTTCCCCTATTCCTTCAATCGGTTCCAGAGGTCTTAAATATACCGGGATCGTAACAGTTCACCCACCCCTTGCCCCTTTCTGGATGGGAAGCGGTAATATTGCCCGATAACCCTGTCAGGGTTTTAAACCCTGACAGGGTGTTGGTACTTGGGAGGGTGGGTGAACTGTTACCCGGGATCACCTATCGCATTGATAGTTATAGCTTTTGTCATTATACCGATACTTCTTTTGCGATAGTCGTGTCGAATCAGGCAACATATTGTAAGAGTCTCTCAAGGCCCTGGTGGGTATTTACCCCATTTTACACCAGATAAATTACAAATATCTATGATTAAATGCAGAATGGTATAATTTTTTTGGCTCGTCCGCAGAATCTGTGGGTAATAAGTAAGGCGTCGGAAGAGAAAAGGGGCTTTGCCTTCCAAAAGGATGTAAGATGTTTTTATTGAGAAGATACCTTAACCCGGCTTCGACAAATTTGTCGTAAAAAAGGTGGAACGTGTTACCAGGATTTTCCCGCGTTTCGGCCATTTTATGGCGTTTTTCTCCATTTGTATTTGATAAATACCCACTTTCGTGATAGATTGAAAGAAATATGAATTGGTTTTGAATTTATCACTTGCTTCACCGTGTTCACAAGGTAAATCAACGGTGACGTAAATAAGTATTTTTTTCAATTGCCTCTGTGATTGGAAAGTTGCCGAAGGCTTGGTTACTCATGGATAATGCCCTGCTATTTCAGCAAAGACCCTACTTGGCAAAACATGGTTTTTTCCCTTTTAGCGAGTATCTAAAAGAGCGATTTCCTTATAAGGTGTACAAAATACCCCTTCACGCTGGCTTTACCTGCCCGAACCGGGACGGAAGCGCTGGCGTGGGAGGCTGTACCTATTGCGCCAACGAAAGCTTCAGCCCCAACGCCAGGGGGCCACTCATGCCCATTAAAGAGCAGGTGGAAAGGGGCAAGGCATTTCACAGCAAGCGATACGGCGCGGAAAAATTTATCGTTTACTTCCAATCCTTTACCAATACGTATGCGGACGTTGAAACGCTGAGGCAGTATTATGACGAGGCGTTGGGGGAAAAGGACGTTATCGGCATCTCTATCGGTACCCGGCCTGATTGTATTTCGGATGAGATATTAGACCTCGTTTGTAGCTATACCGCCAAATACCACGTGTGGATTGAGTATGGGCTGCAAACCATTCATGACAACACCCTCAGACGCATCAACAGAGGGCATGATTACAAGATTTTTTGCGAAGCGCTGGCTCGTACAAAAAAGACTTGCATTAATATATGCGTACATGTTATCTTAGGTCTACCCGGCGAGACGCGTGACGATATGATGAAGACTGCCGATGCGCTGGCACAATGGGGCATTCAGGGTGTCAAACTCCATCACCTGTACGTAGCTAAAAATACTGCGCTCGCGGAAGAGTATTTTAAGGGTGAAGTGCAAACGATGGATAGAAGCGCTTATATCCAGCTTGCCGTCGATTTTCTGGAACGGATACCGTCCGATGTTACCGTCCAGAGGCTGGTAGGAGACACGCACGGCAATTTTCTTATCTCGCCGATATGGAAGGCCAGTAAGGCAGAGATAACCAACGGGATAACGCAAGAGTTCAAACGGAGAGGCACTTACCAGGGTGCGCTTTGCCTTAATACACAAGGCGCTGCCGAACGCAGCGAAACAATCCGGTACTCCGGGCAAAATGTACCGGGGACGGATGCTGAGATGCTAAAATCAAAACTACATACCATACAAATATAATGCGGGCGTAATTCAGTGGCAGAATACAAGCTTCCCAAGCTTGGTATGAGGGTTCGATTCCCTTCGCCCGCTCCATTACTACCGTAGGGGCGAAACATTTTCCGTATCCATGAAATTGTGCATGGGCATTGTCACGGAAAATGCTTCGCCCCTGCAATTATGAATGGCCACCTAATTTTTAATAACCAATTATGACAAACGAATATAAAGTAGACCTCGATATTTACAACGGCCCGCTTGATTTACTTCTCTATCTGATCCGTAAGGAAGAGGTGCAGATTTACGATATCCCCATTGCGCGGATTACGAACCAGTATTTGCAATTTGTGGAGACAATGCAAACGCTGGATATGAGCGTAGTCGGCGACTTTCTGGTAATGGCGGCCACACTTATGTACATAAAGTCATATATGCTTCTCCCCCATACGGAGACGCAAGGTGACGAAGATGAAATCGAAGACCCTCGCCTGTCCCTGGTAAAACAACTGCTTGAATACAAACGGTATAAAGAATGCACCATGCGTCTGGCCTTGCGGGCTGCCAATTGGGAAAAAAAGTGGATGTGTTCCTACAACGAAATACCTGATGAGGTGACAGAGAAAAAAGAGGTGGAACTACCTATGGAATGTATCGGGGTATGGGATTTATTTCAGCGATTTTCCCAACTGATGAAGCAGACCTTGCAAAACGCCTCCTCGCGTGTCACCTACGACGAAACGCCCATTCAGGAATACATGAACGAGGTTATAAAAATGCTGCAACTCCGCACAACGATAACCTTCACCGATCTTTTTGCAGGGATAGACGAGCGGATACGCATTATCGGGTTTTTTCTTGCCTTATTGGAGCTGGTTCGGGTACGCACCGTTAAAATTGAACAACTGGTAAATTTTGCGGATATACAAATATCGCTCAACATCACGTCCCCAGCCAATAATTAACCCCCGCCTAGCGCAAAAACATTTTGTAACTCAAACCTTCAGGTTTGATGCTTGTTGCGATTAATATGGCGCAGGCGACGTAATTCAACAAGGTAGCGCAGGCGTCCCGCCTGCTGTTTTTTTTTAAAT
>CAYHFB010000323.1:0-5071 GCA_964355695.1 uncultured candidatus Brocadiaceae bacterium | reverse complement strand
CGTAGAAGACTTTAGCCGTCTTTAACGAAACGAGCGATATATTGTTTACGCGCCTTATATACCGCTCCACACGGATCTTTTCAGGATTTTCCATGGAGAGCAAAGAGGCTCTTCGCTCTACAACTCATGCCTTTCCAATTCAGTTATCCCCGATGCCGGCTGCATTCAGAGTTTGCATAACAACGAACGGCACGGACAATCAGAGATCGCCCGTGCCGTCCTGTAATCAAATGTTTGTCGTTGCGTTCAATAGCGAGGCAATCATAAGCAGTTGTATCAACCGAGATGCCTCGCCGCTCCGCCCCTCACAACGACTATTTTGCACCCTCTTTTTCCACCGGTGGTTATGCTGCCTAAATAATCTTCATTATTATGCAACACCCTTTACACCGATGCCGCGAGGGCATCAACCATTGCGGATATCTTTCCGAACCGTTCCTTTTGTATGCCTCCACCAATAGCCTTTGCCTCGTCTACCTTCCCGGCAAAAAAGAGAGGAATAACCTCGTTGTCCCGTGTGTTCCTAAAGATGTCCCAGGCGTCCTTTATTTCCTTTAGTTTTGCCGCGGCCGGTGTGCCGGTTGCCTTTGTCATTAAACCAGGAAAAAGATCTATGGTTACCTGTGTTACCTGCTTTACTGTTGCAGCACATTCCTTTTGCTTCGCCTTGTCCGATTCCCCCAGCATGGCAACAAGCGCAGTCCGTGCATCCACAAATTTCGACTTTAAGCCATTTACATCCCCTGCACTAATAGGCATATCTTCTCCTCCTTACGTTTTTACCCCACCCACCTTCTGATCGCAGACAGACCCACACGGCTGCTCCTGCGTGGTGAAAAATCGACTCGAACAAGGTAAATATTGCTAAGAAATGTTCTGACAAATCCGGGATATGGCAACAATAACGTTAAAGAACCATTTCGTTGTTTTTTCATACCGGCTAAATTGCTAAGGTATTTCAAACCTTTGTAGTGCGTAGTGTATTGCGCCTTATGGTAGGCAACGGACAAAGTCACCAAAAGACGAATACAATGGTACAAGTAGTATTCCAAATCAAAACAATTGCTGATATTTTGTTTTATTAGCATAACACACTGTGAACATTGCATTTAGAAGGTAAGCGTTTTTTATCACTCCGTGGCAGCGGTTGCCGGGTATTTCAATTGTGGTACAGGTATTTCAAATGTTAGGAAATGCAATCCGGTGGTTTTATGGCGTGTATTACCGTAAAAATACATTGTTTTTGATAACATTTTGAGTTATTATATCTGCGCCTTAGCAACTGTTTTTTCTGCTCGGGGTATGAAAAAGCGCTGCTTTTTGGCGGAAATCAAAGGGGTCTTCGAGATAAATTAGGCTTACGGCAACCTATTTGTGTTCACACGTAAGGACACGGGCACCGTGTCCCTACTTTGAAATTCTTATACATGAACTTATACAACGTCTTTAAAGAGGAGAGGTAATTCGTGCCATATCGGGCTTGGTTTCAGTGTATTTCAGGGTGTGACGTAAGATACGAGCTGAACGAAGTTATTTACCAGTGCAAAAACTGCGGCGACCTGCTGGAAGTCCGTCATGATATGGACAAGCTTCGCGTTCACAGCGCAGAACACTGGAAAAAGTTGTTTGATGAGCGCTACCGACGCACCAAATGGCCTTACGGCAGTTCCGTTTGGGGCAAGAAGGAATGGGTTTGCCCTACCGTGGAAAGCAAGAATGTAGTCTCCTTGTATGAGGGCGGCAGCAACCTCTTTTGGGCAGAGCGGCTTGGTAAAGAACTCGGACTCGAAGACCTGTGGATCAAGCAATGTGGAAACGCCCATACCGGTTCATTTAAAGACCTGGGTATGACGGTACTGGTTTCGATGGTAAAGCAGATGATTTCGGACGGGAAGAACATCCCGGCCGTTGCCTGCGCATCCACCGGCGATACCTCCGCAGCACTTGCTTCCTATTGCGCCGCTGCGGGTATCCTGGCGATTGTGTTTTTACCGAAGAATAAGATTTCACACGCGCAGCTCATCCAGCCCATCGCCAATGGTGCGCTGACCTTGTCGCTGGACACCGATTTTGATGGCTGTATGAAGCTGGTAAGGGAGATTTGCAGTAAAAACAACATCTACCTGGCCAACTCCATGAATTCGCTCCGCATTGAGGGGCAGAAAACGGTGAGCATTGAGATGGTGCAGCAGTTTAACTGGGAAGTACCCGACGTGGTAATTGTGCCGGGTGGAAATCTGGGCAACACGGCCGCACTGGGAAAAGGCTTTCTCATGATGAAGGAACTTGGCTTAATAACGAAGCAACCCCGCATCGTATGCGCGCAGGCAGCCAAGGCCAATCCGCTGTATCTTAGCTACTTAAACGGTTTTAAGGAATTTAAGCCGGTAAAGGCGCAAACGACGCTTGCCAATGCCATCCAAATAGGCGACCCGGTCAGCTACAAAAAGGCGATCAACACCTTGAAAAGCTTCCAGGGTATCGTAGAGCAAGCGACAGAGGACGAATTGGCCAATGCCTCTGCGCAGGCTGACCGAACGGGTTTGTTCTGTTGCCCGCATACGGGCGTTGCCCTGGCGGCACTCACAAAGTTGCTCAAGAGAAAAGAGATACTGCCGCATGAGAAGGTCGTCGTTATCTCAACTGCGCACGGATTGAAATTCCCTGAATTTAAAATCAGTTATCACGAAAGCAAACTGAAAGAGGTTACTTCACAATTTGCCAATCTCCCGGTGGAAGTCCCTCCGCAGTACGACGCGGTAAGAACCGCCATCTTTAAGAAACTTGACCAGGCAACCGAGTAACGGGAGCGGTTTAATCGAAAAGAAGTTTTTCGCCTGAAAATCACCACTTTTATGTCCGTTTGGGTTGGGAATTACGCGTAAACTCTTTTTTGTTTCGTTTTTTGCGTTGTAAGCAGAACCAACCAACTAAGGAGGAAATCTTCTCTTATTGTATCCAAAGAGAAGATTTCCTCCAGGCAAAAGCCCCCTCCCCGGCAACCTCTTCCTCATTTTAAAATCTCCAATCCACTTCTTTTAGTCAAAAGGCTATCAATGAGGACAAGCTTATTGGTACTATTCAGTGTATTTGTTTTTCTAACCACCCAGCAGATCAAAACGTTACAAGGAAATCTTTTCAGAACGAGACCAAAATTACGTGAGACACGGGAGCGGCGGGCGGCTAACCGGAAAATCGCTTGACAGCCAGGAGGTGAAGGAATAGAATCTTGCCGTCCGGTAAAAAAACGGCGGGTTTGTACCGTGGATTCGCCGGATAGAACCCGCCCGAATGGTGCAATGTTTGCATGTTTAGGGTATTATATTAATTCCCTTGATTTATTAGCGGCTGTGCCGCGCCTTGTTTTATTGGTTATATCATAATGAAAAAAATATATTTATTTGCCGTTATCATCTCAGGGGTGTGCCTCGGTGGTTGTTTCTTCAGTAAAAACAATCGAATTAATGAAAACAACCGCGTTGAAGCCCGCACCACGAATGTCACCGATATTTTGAACCAGGATTTTGATTACATGGAAAGAATGGCGGTGGTTTTAAAAAATGCCGTGGAATGCCTTAACAAAGGCGATGATCGCGTAACCAGGGAAACATTTACTGAAATCGTGGAGGTCATTCGTGATTTTTCCGATAAGCGCCATCAGGAAAAGGAAGACGCCGTGCTGTTTCCCTTTCTTAAAGACGTGCATGGGAATGAAAACAAGGACCTTTTAGGGCAATTGCTTATGGCACACGTATCCTTGCGTGACAAGATAAGGGATTTATCCGTGTCCCTCAATGGCATGTATCTGGGTAAAAAGGCGAAAAAGAAAATTGCTAATAATGCAAATACCTATATCCGTTACACAATGAAGCAAATCAACATGGAGAAAAAGAAGCTTTTTCCCTGGATAACTGAAATGTTAAAAAGCGATGAGCAAGCCATGCTGGTGAAAAAGTTCGAAGACATGAAAAAAACCGAAGTCGATTCAGGGGCGTACGAAAAATATACCATTATGCTACAAAGTCTTGAAGGGCAGGTAAGTGGTTGCTCAAATTATTAGGGCATTCGAGGGAGAGGGAAAGGGAAAGGTCGTTAAGGAACTGGATTGCAAGCTGTTTAAACCATAGTTACCGCTACCATCCATTTGTCCGGCAGTGTTAACGAATTCCCACACAAGGGTAGAGTAGTGCCGGTAATTAATAATGAAACATCCATGAGCCATTACTCACAAAGGGGCATGAGAATGTTTATTCCTTAGACACTGATATTACAATTGATCTCTTTCGCCAGTATCCACCAGCATTAGGATGGACATCCGCTTAACGAATGCAGGCTTGAAGCCTGCGCTACTCTTGTGTTTATTACGGGTAAAATACCGCTAAAACGCCGTGATTACACCCTTCCGACTAAATTAGTCTTTCATAGTGCTTGCTTTCCTCAGAGAATTTTGATTAAATAATCCCTTACAGGTTTTTCTTATTTTTTACGGTATAATCGTGGTAGAATTGCCGGTGTTGCGGTAATGGAGTTGCGGTAATAAGGAACAATGCAGTTGTGCCTGTATCGTACACAAGTTGTCTGTTATCAATAATAGTATACATTTGCGCCCATAGCTCAATTGGATAGAGTCACGGACTACGAATCCGGAGGTTGGAGGTTCAACTCCTCCTGGGCGCATTTTTTAAATTAAGGGTTTGCCGGTATTCCCGGACTGATGTTGGCGGAAGGGTGCCGTGTCAACATGCCTTTCCTGGTAGAACCCTTTTGTCTGCGGTTTAGCCGCACTCTGAAATATTATATGTGCTATGGAAGAAGCGAGTAAGCATGAATTCTTCATGCGTCAGGCCATAGTCGAGGCGAAAAAGGCTGAAGAGAAGGATGATGTGCCGGTCGGGGCGGTAATTGTTTTCGATGGTCGTATTATAGCCCGTGCGCATAATCAGCGGGAACTTTTGAAGGACCCGACAGCCCACGCGGAGATGATTGCAATAACACAAGCGGCCGCCTACCTGGAAAACTGGCGGCTAACGGGGACAACTCTTTACGTAACCCTGGAGCCTTGCGCAATGTG
>CAYHFB010000322.1:0-5076 GCA_964355695.1 uncultured candidatus Brocadiaceae bacterium | reverse complement strand
TGCCCCTACGGGGCATATACAGACAGCCGGAATGGTTTTTAATTCTTTTTCCGTCGCTACGCCTCTTCAATCCTTCTGAGTTGTTTTTTTGTTGGAGTTCTGATTGCTATCCCACCGTTTTATAGGCTTTTTGAGACTTGTGTATAAACATAAGGGATACCACCAGGGATTGTTACCCTAAAGCATTTGTATGCTTATTTATCCGTTTCAATCCACGTTCATCCATGGTTCTTAAAGAGTTTAATTACTAAGAAAAACTTACAAACAAAAGAAGTTTTACAGAGCAATACTATAAACTTCATACCCCATTACATGCCATGACCGGTGCAGTCGTGATTTTATGGATGAAATCGTTAGAACGGTTACCGCTGGGCAGAAAGAATGCCCTGGTGATGTCCACCGCAGTAATCACACCTGCTTAACGGCAATCCGGGGCTACGTTCCGACGTTCCGCGATCTGCAAGTGATTGGACATGGTAACTTATTAAAGAGGATAATTCAAGTTTTATTGCAATGCTGATATTCGACCCGGATAAACAGGTGTTTCCGGGCATGATGGCGATCCGGTTGCCGGTTAATCAATTGCATCTGGCGAGAAGGGAGACAATGATCCATTCTCAGCATTCGATAAGTCATTGGAAGGTCCCCCCCTGGTTAATACCATAATGTTTATACACAAGTCCCATAAAACCGGTAAAACGGTGAGATAGTAATCATAACTCAAGCAAAAATAACATCTCAGAAGGGTAAAGAGATGCCGCGATAAAAAACGTTTCAACTGCCTGTCTACGCCCCGTAGTGACAACTGATAATAGGCAGGCAATTCATTGCCTGTTTACCAACGTAGCGAACCATAAAGTCCCGTAGGGATGACTGAAAACAAGGCAAATACCATCAAGAAACGTTGATTATGGAACGTGATCTATCGTCCCGATGGGACGAATCAAAGGTGTTATTGTCACCCAGGCAATAAATTGCCTGCCTCTTACCAAATGTTCCTACGGAACAAAAAGCGGACAAACGAAAAGATGTGTATAACCCTGTGGGTTAATAACTGGGGTAGATGGGGGCGTAGCCTTTGCTGTCGTTTCAACGTTGACATGCGCTGACGGGTTTTCGCTATTGGGCTTCCGTTGCATCTCAAAATAAGGAGATACGGCATACGCTACCTGCTCTTGCTGGGCCGGGGGCCTGTTTTTTTCGCGCAATTTGTCAATGAACAAACACCTATAATCCGACCTGACCGCAGGAACCGGATATTTGGCGCGACAACCCAGAAAATCTCGGCTCCCCTTCTTATCGTCCGCACGCTGTGTTGGCACAAAGGCTCGTTTATTGAGCATGGCTTCAAAACCTGTCAGGACGTTGTCTGGAATAGTCAGTATCGTAACGTCTAAGAACGTAATTTGAATATTGAACAACTTCAAGGGTATAATGGCTGCCAACAGATGCGCCAACTGGATTTGTTACCTATCTTTGACATTCACAGGGCTTTCTGATATTATCGGGAAATTGTTCAACAACTTGTTAGGAACAAAAATATGAAACTGCTCTCAGTGAGCACAATTGTCCAAACCGATTAAGAGAAGGAGTGTCAGTAATGGGATTATTCAATGAATATATCAAGATGGGGCCATTAGACCTTCAGGCAGAGTTGGATCGGCTAGTAAATGAATACAATAAGTATAGGGGTACCTATCTATTCATTTATTACTCCGCCATAGAGAAGCCTATCCCTGAGACGCAGCTAATAATGTCAGACTATTATGTAATTCACGACTTCCTAAATGGGCACAACCTTGACAAAATTGATATCTTCTTGCAAACCCCAGGTGGTAGTGGTGAAACAGTTGAAGAAATTGCCCGCTTCCTCCACAAAAAATCGAACCATGTCTCGTTTGTTATTGCAGGCGAGGCAAAAAGTGCTGGCACAATCTTGGCACTTTCAGGCAATGAAATTCTAATGACTGAGACTGGAAGTCTTGGCCCAATCGACGCACAGGTGAGACTGGGAAGGTCAGTTATCTCGGCATTTGACTACGTAGAGTGGGTCGAGGAGAAACGAAAGGAAGCCGGGATAAATGGCACTCTTAACCCATTTGATGCCACCATCATTGCACAAATTACCCCTGGAGAGTTAAGCGGCGTCCTCCATTCGCTGAAATTTGCTGAGGATCTTGTCGGTAAGTGGCTTCCAAAATATAAATTCTCAGAATGGGAGAAAACCGAAAAACGGCAGCTCGCAGTCACCCAAGAGATGAAGGAGGTACGCGCAAAGGAAGTTGTCGCGCAACTTATCAATCATGCTCGCTGGCGTTCCCATGGCAGATCAATCAAAATTGAGGATTTGGAACCAATCCTGAAAATTCAGAGGATTGATGATGATCCTAAACTATCAAATATCGTCTATAGAATCCATGTCGTTCTTAGGTTGCTTTGCGATTCAACTTCAATTTTTAAAGTTTTTTTTACGGCAGATAGCAGGATATTTCGGAATGCAACTCAAGCAACTTCTCCCTTGCCAGTCTCTTTCCCGCCTCAAGAAATAGATATTTTAAACCTTGAACAGACCTGCCCCCGCTGTGGAGAGATCCATAAGATTTACGCGAAAACTAAGCCAAACCCACTACTTGATGAGCAAGCGAAGAAAGCGGGTTATAAACCGTTCCCTAAAAATGGTAAAATTGAGTGTATATGTAAACACGAAATTGATATGATGGGTGTGAAAAATCAGATTGAAGCGCAAACGGGGTTAAAACTCATAATTTAGGAGGAGGTAATGATGGAGTACGAAAGTAATCTAAAAAATATTGATGAAACCGCTATATTAGCTTTTGTGACCGAAACGAAAAACGGCAAGTTAAGTGTAATTTCAACTACCGCATCCCAGATGCCCCGGATCGAAGCTCGGCGCGAAGAAGCCACCGAACCAGTTTACTACTACAGTTTTCAATAAACAGTGGTAGCCAGTATCCATATATTTTGTGAATTTTCACAGACATCATAGATTGAATTAATCACAAAGCAATTTGGATTTCTTACTACCTGATAGGGCGTGCCGTTTAAAACAAAAAAACCCTCCTAACCATCCGCGGCACCTGACCACTGAAAAGCGCGGCAGGTGAGCTTAGGTGTTAGCCGTGGTTTTACCCGCGACCAGCTTATCAGTTTTTCAAGCGGGATATTTGTTGGTACACTGAATAGAACTAAATTGAAGAATAAATTACAAGCTCTTGCACTACTGTCGGCTTTTATTGCAGCACCCGTTATGGCGGGAGATTCCGGACCTTTTGTTGAGGTCGATTACAGCGCAGTTACGATGTCTAACACGAGCGCGAACGTAACCCAACCATCCGGTGGAGTTCGGTTATTGGCGGCTACCATCGTGAAACTTCAGGTTGTCAATAAAGGAGGACAATAATGAGCCTCTGGACGAAACTCTTCGGCAATGCTACAAAGTCTCACCAATCTATCGCGATAGAAGCTTTAGCTAATGCGTAACACGATGCAGCTTTTAATGGCAATGTGGGCTTAGTGCGTGTTTTGCTGAACCAAGGTATCGACGCTAACGCTAAGGGAATTCCTCAAATTGGACAGCGTTGATGTCTGCGGCTCAGAACGGCTACGCCGACGTTGTGTTAACTTTGATAGAAAAGGGAGCGGACGTGAATGCAAAGAGAAATGATACCGGTCACACAGTATTGATGGCAGCGGTTATGAATGGTAATGAAGAGATTGTATACGCATTGCTCACCAGTGGTGCGAAGTTGAATGCGAAAAGGAGTGATGGAGTCACAGTCATGGAGTGCGCCGCTGAGAATGGCCATACAAACATAGTTCAGATACTCAAAAATCATAAAAATACTAGCAACGTTGTTAATATAAAACAAACACAAGCGCTATCATATACAAATATTGCTCACTCTCGCATTAAGCCTGCGACACATCGAACGGCTGACTTGCCTCCGCTTTCTTCGTTTTCAGAATTTATGTATTTTCTCGATACGCGCTTCAAACCAATCGAATGGGCTGATTATTTTATATCTCCAGAGGAGCTTTGCGATCTAGTTGAACTATATTCAGAATTGCTTATCAGGGCTGGAGCAAAATAAAAAACAGTTCCTAAAGAATCGGGCTACATCCTCATTTTACTTTCGTTCCAACGATTAAATGACTTATGGAAAAAATCTACATTGAAACTTCGATTGTGTCATATTTTACTGCTCGCCCGTCAAGCAACCTTATAGCTGCGGCTTGGCAGAAGGAGACATTGGACTGGTGGACAACTCAAAGACATTGCTTTGCTCTTTACATATCCGACATCGTACTGGAAGAAGCTGGCATGGGTGTTAGCGAGGCGGCATTACGCCGACTTGAAGCATTAGCGGGTATTACTGTTTTACCAATAGATGAATCCGTTGTGAATCTATCAAAAATGCTGATTCAAGAAGGCGGTTTGCCTGCGAAAGCCTTGGATGATGCTTTGCATATTGCGCTATCAGCAGTTCATGGAATGGATTATCTGCTAACTTGGAATTGTAAACATATTGATAATGCACAGAAAAAACCCTTGATACGAAGAATTTGCCAAGCTCATGGCTTTATTTGCCCAGAAATAGCTACACCGATTGAACTTATGGGAGAAAATGAAAATGATTGACGCTACGTTGCGAGAATTATGGGCTATAAAAGACAGCATAGCCAAAGAACATGGCTATAACTTGGATAACCTGGTTCAATACTTAAGAAATAAATATCAATCAAGTGTTGAGACTATGCAAGTTTACCCTTCAGCATCCCAAGAAACTGAATCTGCATTGAACTTGAAAGCCCCAGCAAAAAATTTTCATGCTTGAAAGCGATCACGTAGTCTTGTTTTGACGAATTGTGTCTGAAGGGCGGAAATGGGATTCAATTGTTTTAATTATTTTGTACGTTATTGATATTAAATGAAAAAACAGCCGAACCCGTCATTCGAGAGCGATGCCGCAAGAGCGCGGCGCGCCTCAATTTTACGTTATCTTGAAGAAAGTAAAGAAATCTAATATTATAATATGCAGGAGGTAATTAAAATGA
>CAYHFB010000321.1:0-5101 GCA_964355695.1 uncultured candidatus Brocadiaceae bacterium | reverse complement strand
CGATAGCAAGGCGGCGCGTGAGTATCAGGGAACAGGACTGGGGCTTGCCTTGACCAGGAAATTTGTAGAGATGCACGGTGGAAAGATATGGGTGGAAAGTGAATTTGGGAAAGGTAGCACGTTTACCTTTACCATTCCTTTGAGGCCGAAAAGTAAAACGTTTCAGAAAGAGGCGGATTACTCTGATGTGTTGGAAAATGGCAATAAATGTCCCCTGATACTGGTGGTGGAAGATGACCAAAAATCCAGTGAGTTGCTACAAGGTTACCTTACGAGTGAAGGATATAAAACCGCAACTGCCTGGACTGGAAAAGAGGCCGTTGATAAGGCAAAGGAACTCAAACCCATGGCAATTACCCTGAACGTCAATCTGACCGGGGAAAACGGTTGGAAGGCGCTGGAGAAGTTGAAGGAAACACCGGAAACAAAAAATATACCGGTGATCATTGTTTCGATGATTGAAGAAAGAGACCGGGGATTCAGCCTCGGCGCTGTGGATTTCCTGGTAAAGCCGATAACCAGGGAACAACTGGTTCAAACGTTAAAAAGACACGGTTTAACTGTGGGGACGGAAACAGGTCCGGTGCATATTTTAGTTGTTGATGATGAACCGAAAACGGTTGAGTTGGTAGCCGCCGTTCTGGAGGCCGAGGGTTATTGTGTGCAAAAGGCATACGGTGGACAGGAGGGGATCGATTTGGCTATCAGACAAGGGTACGACCTGATTATCCTCGATTTAATGATGCCGAAGGTAGATGGCTTTGACGTGGTTGAGGAGTTAAAAAGACATGCCGGGTCGAAGGACGTCCCCATTATTATCGCCACCGCGAAAGACCTCACGGAAGAGGATTTGCTAAGGTTGAGGGGGAAGGTGGAATCTATCGCACAAAAAGGCAGATTCTCTAAGGAAGAACTGTTGAGAGATATAAAAAGAATTGAAAATGCACGGCTGGAAGGACGGGAGAAACAAGGATGATGTGACTTTGATTAGGGAGGGACAGAGAAATGGCTGGAGAAAAGATATTAATTATCGATGACAACCCGGTAAACATTGAACTTGCTTCTGATCTTCTGAAATTACACGGGTTTCAAATGCTGCAAGCGAGGGACGCCGAAACCGGAATTGAGATTGCAAAGGCAGAGATACCCGACTTGATACTCATGGATATACAACTCCCCGGCATGGACGGGCTTGAGGCAACGGGACTATTGAGAGAAAATGCGGCAACCAGGAACGTTCCCATTGTTGCCATAACGGCGTATGTTATGAAAGGGGATGAGGAAAAAGCGATGAAGGCAGGCTGTATTGGGTATTTACCAAAACCGATAAATACCAGGACGTTTCTGGAAACCGTTAAAAACTATTTGCGAAAAAAAACGTAAGAATTTATCGCTTTTGGATCGTTTGAACATACATATTCTGAAAATCTCATTTCATTTGTGAAATCACACCGGTGCATGTTGTCGGCGCCTGACGGTTAGCCCATAGAGGCTTGCCGCTGTAACGTGTTTATCTGTATACAGTTAAAGGATATTTTAAGTATTTTGTTTTTTATCACAAAGTCGGAACGGTTTTTGTCACTAGCTTAGTGTTCTATTATCAATTTGCTTTATATAAAGGGAGCTAATATCAATAAGCCACGGATTGTACGATTAACGAAGCAATTTCTTTTCCTGAGTGTGTTAGCGGTTGTGTTTTCTCGTGGCAACGTAATATCTGCAAGCGATACGTCTGCAAAGAAGGTTTACACCGAAATAGAGGTTAATGAAGGCGGCAGTATTGTTGGAAATATAAAGTTTTCCGGTAATGCGGCTATCACAGAACTAAACCTTCATGGTGGGTGGGATTTGGGTGGTAGCACGAAGTCTCCTTCCGAAAAAGTTGTTGTCAGCAAGATTAACGGCGGATTGAAAAGCGTTGTTGTCTCTTTAACGGATATCTCCGCGGGAAGGAAAAAAGTTAACCCGGAAATACACCCCGTAATAGACCAGCAAAAAAACAGCTTTATACCCCGTGTTACTGCCGTTTTAACGGGAACGTCTGTTGATATTTTGAATGGGGATGAAGAATTACATACCGTTCATACCAAAACGACCAGGAATCAGCCCTTTAATCATGGGGCAAATTATAAGATGCGGATAACAAAGACATTTGAGTATCCGGAGACGATCAAACTGACCTGCGACGTTCACAAAAAATCTTATGCGTGGATCGTTGTGTTGGATAACCCGTATTTTGACGTAACGGATAGAAACGGATATTTTGAGATTTGTGATATACCACCTGGTGTTTATAAACTCCAGGTTTGGCATGAAGAGTTAGGGACTTTAGAAAAGGAGGTAACGATACACCCAAAAGAAATTACTAAGGTAGAGTTAGTTTATTCTTAACAACTACAGGGATAATGTATTAGCGAGTAGTTTGGATTTGTCTTAATTTAGGTTGTAAACTTGCAATTGGAAAGGAGGATGGGCATATATGAAACCTAAGGCTTTATTGAGCAAGGTAGGCTTATGGAGTGCTATGTCAGTAACAAGCGCAGCGTTGATGATAACTCTCGCGCCTTTGACTGCCAGGGCCGTCAGCATACCCACGGAAGTAACAGAAGAGGGTAAGAAAACGTACGGTAATTACTGTGCTCCCTGCCACGGTGACGAGGGAAAGGGTGATGGATCTTTAGCGAGATCGCTACTTCCAAAACCACGTGATTTTACCAGGGGCGCATACAAATTTAGAACAACTCCAAGCGGATCTCTCCCTACGGATCAGGATATTTTCAAGACAATCTCTTATGGGGTGCCGAATTCCACAATGATCCCATGGGATATTCTGACGGAACAGCAGCGCGCGTCCGTAATCCCCCTTTTAAAAAGTTTCTCAGAGGCATTTGCGGTGAGGAAGCCGGATGCTGCAGTTGCTATAGGATTGGAGACCAGGTCTTCAGAAAAGACACTTGCCGAGGGCAAGAAGATTTATGAAGAAAAATTAGAATGCTGGAAATGCCATGGAGTGGAAGGGCGAGGCGATGGACCAAGTGCTTCAGAGCAGGAAGACGACTTTGGATTCCCGATCAAACCCTTCGACTTTACCACGGGCAAATTCAAAGGTGGGAACTCATCTACGGATGTGTATCTTAGATTTACCACGGGTCTCAATGGTACTCCTATGCCGTCTTTTGCAAAGGAGCTCACCGACGAGCAAAGGTGGAGTTTAACCCATTATGTATTGTCTCTCATTAAGCCGGAAGAATGTCCGCATAAATAGCATCTAATTAGGTTGAAAATACCGAGGGAGGGAAACGAAATGAAAAAAGTTGGATTAGGATTGTGTTTGTCTGCAATTATGGCATTCACTTCTTTGGCTTGGGCAGCAGAGCAGCCGGCTAAGAAGGAATCGCCTCCAGATTTGTATGAAGGAACGCCTGACTGGTATAAGGCCGTTTTTAAAGATAACGTTGGTCTGGAAGAGGGTGCCGGTCCTTTTAAGGATTATTATAAGCCTATGATGCTGGATATGTACTGGCAGCCGAACAGGCATTATGTACCCATGAAGAAGCTGGACCATTCTATCTTCATTGAAAAGGAAAGAAGGGACTTGTGCGTAACCTGTCATGAAGAGGCTACGCCTGGAGTTGTTAACGATTGGCGGGCTTCAGGACATAAAAATCCAAAAAGCACCCCATATCTTGCGGCAAGAACCGCTGAAATCGAGAAGCGTACAAACAGGGTTCTAAACGAAGTACATTGCTTCGATTGCCATGCTGATACGAAGACGAATCAGATCAGAATGCCCACTGGTGAGGTATGTGGCGAGTGCCATAGACCACAATTCGACGACTTCCTGAGGGAACGTGAAATGGGACGTCCAAACCACGTTCAATCATGGGAAGCCAACGTCATTGTGCCATGGTATGCTGAGGCAGCAAGAAGAGGCTACCTGTATGGTCAACATGGTTGTGACTTATGCCATTCCGGCTCTGAAAAGTGCGATATATGCCACACCAGGCACAAATTCAGCGCAAAAGAGGGTAGACAGCCGGAAGCGTGTATCACCTGTCACATGGGACCGGATCATCCGGACTCTGAGTCGTACGGTGAATCAAAGCATGGTGTAATCTACCATAAAGAAGAAGAGCATTTTGATTTCACGAGGCCATTGGCGGAAGTAAGACCAGGCAAGGATTATCGTACACCGACGTGTCAGTTCTGCCACTTTTATGAAAAGAATGGTCGATTTGTCCATAACCCGGTCATGAAAGGTATCTGGCGTATGGGTACTGCGCCGCCAAAGAACCTTGAATACAAGTCTTCTTTGAAGGATTATCCTTACGGCATCAAGATTATCCCTGATAAGGTAGACATTTATTCAGAGGAAAACGTTGCTAAGAGATCGTACTGGCTTGAAATGTGTTCAAAGTGTCATAGCGATCGCTTTGCAGATACCTATTTGAAATCACTGGACGAATTTATGTTCCAGGCACATAAGCTGGCGGATGAGGCGCAGAAGGTTGTCGAGGATTTGATAACGGATGGCGTATTATATCCAAAATGGGAAGAGAAAGACCCATTCCCATTAAGCGATGGAGTTGTGGCTAAGCTTAGTCCTGCATTCCTTGGAGAACCAGTGTACAACGCCTTCAAGACACTTGGCGGTAAATTCCCGGTAGTCGGTCCGATATTGGGCGTTTACGGTATGTTCTTGCAGCAACAGAACAACCCATCTGAAATTGAAAACATGTACAACAGATTGTGGTTCTGGTACAAGCTACAAGGTTATAAAGGCACCGCGCACGTCCAACAGGACATTTCGTGGTGGTGGGGTCAGGCTCCTATGATGATGGAATTTACCAAGATTCAGGGAGAGGCTGCAAGGTTGCGTAGAGAAGCACGTATCGAAACGGCTATTGCAAAATAGCAGTTTTTGCTTTTCAAATATGTTTAAGCAGTAATCAAAAAAGCCCACGGTGCGGTATGCATCGTGGGCTTTTTGTTTTAGTAGGCAATTTTTTTCGGCAAATACACAAAGCGCCGATCCCTGGTGGCCGGTTTGTAGCGCAGGCGTCCCGCCTGCTGTTTTTTTAAGCTACAAATACGGTCGCCG
>CAYHFB010000320.1:0-5108 GCA_964355695.1 uncultured candidatus Brocadiaceae bacterium | reverse complement strand
GCGTTGGTCTTAATGCAATTGTTAGGCACTTGTTAGCGGGGATGCCTTACCAACCACCTGTAACTGAGCCTCTATGGTATCCGCTGATAAATCAGCGCCACAATCCCATTCGACAAAGTATCCGCCATTGAAAACCTTCAGAAATTCGGTGTGATCCCGAAGGGCTTCAAATGCCTCGTATCCCAAATAGGGACTGACGTCAAATTTGCCAATGCGGCCATCATCTGTAACGACGGATAGCACCCAATTGGGTTGTGGAGAGATTTTTGCTATTTTCATTGGTCAAGTCCTTTGATTGGAAAAGGTTTCTTGCCGTTTACAGCCAAGTTCCAGTCGGCAAGCAAATCCTCTTGATGGATTTCGATCCATGCGACAACCAGCTTGTGCTTGTTCGGTGGCAGTTCACCAGCCAGAAGTGTTCCGTCAAGAATTGAGTACACTGCAACTTTTCCTTGGTATCAGCATGGATGTGCGGCATGTGATGTTTTTCGATATCTCGAAAGAACATCCGGATAAGAATCCCATAAAACATGGAAATTGTAGGCATTCTGCCCTCTTTGCTTTGGCCTGATAAGGCTAATGTGCGCTTGTCTTTTCAAAGATGAACTATGTTGCACGCAAGACAAATTAAGCCTTTGTCAGTCTTTTACGCGTAACCGCGTGCAGTTGAGCAAATAGTTTAGAGCAGGTATGGTAACAGTGTGCGCGGCATCTGGTAGACGACCGCCAAGTGCATCTTTTCCCATTTTAAAGGGGATATTCAGAATCCCCCCCTTAGAAAGTTTCATAAGGGGGGGGCTGTTTTTTAATTTCTCGATGATGAACTGCTGTCGAGTATTTTAAACCTCTTTTACGTTAATCCACTTCATCATCTTCCGAAGTTCCTTGCCGACCTTTTCTATGAGGTGGCCTTTGTCTTTTTTCTCAAGGGCGTTGAATACGGGGCGGCCGGCCTGGTTTTCCAGTATCCACTCTTTGGCAAACTGACCGCTTTGTATTTCGCTGAGTATCTTTTTCATCTCCTTCTTGGTCTCTTCGGTAACGATGCGGGGGCCGCGCGTCAGGTCGCCGTATTCGGCTGTGTTGCTGACGGAGTAGCGCATGTAGCTCAGGCCGCCCTGGTAGAAGAGGTCTACGATGAGTTTCAGTTCGTGCATGCACTCGAAATAGGCCAGTTCCGGCTGGTAGCCTGCTTCTACGAGTGTTTCAAACCCGGCCTTCACCAGCGCGGCTGCGCCTCCGCAGAGGACGGCTTGCTCGCCGAAGAGGTCTGTCTCCGTTTCCTCAGCAAAGGTGGTTTCCATTACGCCGGCGCGTGTGCCGCCGATCCCGTGCGCGTAGGCCATGGCCTTCTGCTTACCTTTTCCGGTGGGGTCCTGGTGGATCGCCATCAGGCATGGAACTCCGCCGCCTTTTTCGAATTCGCTACGAACGAGGTGTCCTGGCCCTTTCGGGGCTACCATGATGACGTCGATATCATTCGGCGGAACGATCTGCCCGAAGTGGATGTTGAATCCGTGTGAAAAACATAACGTCTTGCCTTCTTTGAGGTGCGGCTTGATCTGTGATTCGTACACCGATTTTTGTGTTTCGTCGGGTAGGAGTATCTGGATGAAGTCACCATGACGGGCGGCCTCGTCCACGGAAACGGGCTTGAACCCGTGATTTACCGCCAACTGATGGTTGGGGGTACCGGTTCTGGTTGACACGATTACGTCAACGCCCGATTCTCTTAAGTTTTGCGCCTGCGCGTGACCCTGGCTGCCGTACCCAATAACTGCAATCTTTTTCCCTTTCAGGACGCTCATATCGGCGTCTTTTTCATAATACATTTTTAACATGTTTTTCCCTTTTTTCTAAGTTAATGACTGTGTTTGCCCTTGCTCTTTCCCATCCGTTCTTCAAAATAAACAAACAAACCAACAGAAAGGATAAACGCACCTACCATTAAAAAACTAAATGTCAGGCCATCCATTTTAGTCCTCCTTCGCCACTACCTGTGCCGGGTTCCTGGCTACCTAACGATAATCCTTGCTGCCACGCTTTATAAAAGCCGCTCAATGCCTCAATTATTTAGTTCCCCGCCCAATCGCAATGCTGCCGGTTCTTACGAGTTCTTTGATGCCGTAAGGCCTCAGAAGCTGGATCATCGCTTCAAGTTTTTCTTCCATACCGGCAAGTTCTATAACAAGGTCTTTTTGCCCGACGTCAACAATCTTTCCCCGAAAGATTTCCACGATTTCGATGATTTCGCTACGTTTTCCCGGCGGCACGTATATCTTCAACAACATCAGGTCCCGCTCAACAAACTCCTCATTGGTAAAATCAACCACTTTAATGATGTCGATGAGTTTTCCAAGCTGTTTTCGCACCTGTTCCACAACGGCGTTGTCGGCCTTCACGACGATCGTCATCTGCGAGAGCGCCGGGTTTTCCGTTTCTCCGACGGCGAGGCTGTCGATGTTAAAGCCGCGTCCACTGATAAGGCTGGTAATACGGGCGAGAACGCCTACCTTGTTTTCTACCAGCAGTGATATAACGTGTCTCATCATTATTGCACCATTCCGGAAAATCCAAAGAAGGCCAGGGCCATAAGTCCCGTGCAGATAAAAGCGATAGGCACGCCCCGCAATGGTTGCGGTATGTTAACGAGCGCCAAACGTTCCCTGATGCCGGACATCAAAAGCATCGCAATGGTAAAGCCGAGTCCTGCCCCAAACCCCTGGGCGGTTGCCTCCAGAAAACCCAGGTGCTTGGCTGAATCGGTGGTGTTTAATAGCGCTACGCCCAACACGCAGCAATTGGTGGTGATGAGGGGCAGATAAATCCCCAGGCTTTCGTACAACGTGGGTACCATCTTCTTCATCATCATCTCAACCAACTGCACCAGGGTGGCGATAACCAGGATGTAGCTTGTTGTCTTCAAAACCTCGATAAGCCCAGTCTCCCGTATGGAAGGAAAGACCTTTGCGACGATGTTCACGTCGCCGGGCAGTAAGATATAGTTGTATACAATCCAAGTGATGACCGAGGTAATCGTCATAACAAACGTTACCGCGATGCCCATGCCCATGGCGGACGACGTCTTTTGTGAAACGCCGAGGAACGGGCATAATCCGAGGAATTTTGACAAAACAAAGTTGTTGACAAATACCATGCTTATGATGATAACGACGATTTCTTTAATCATTTTTCATATATTCCTTCATAGCTGTCTCGCCTTTCCTGAGTTTTCTCCAGTTGAAAAACCCCAGCAAAAGCCCCAATACAATAAAGGCACCGGGTGCCATTATCATGACGGAGGCAGGGTTGTACGACTTGGATAGCCTTATGCCAAAAAACGTCCCCGCTCCGATTACCTCGCGGATGGATGAGACAAGGCAGAGCGACAACGTCCAACCAAGCCCTATCCCCGCGCCGTCGAGAACGGAGGCAAGGGGCTTGTTCTTATAGGCAAAGGATTCCGCGCGATACAGAATAATGCAATTGACCACGATAAGCGGGATGAATATACCCAGCGAGGCGTTCAATTCCGGCGGCAGATAGGCCTTCATAAGCAGTTCTACCATCGTCACAAATGCGGCAATGACGACGATGAAGCAGGGAATACGGATTTCGCGGGGGATAGACGCCCGCACCAGGGAGATGATCAGATTGGAACAGACCAGCACAAAGGTGGCCGCGCCGCCCATCGCCAGCCCGTTTTTTACCGAGGTGGTGACTGCCAGGCTTGGGCAAATGCCCAGTACCAGCACAAACAGGGGGTTATATTTAAAAATCCCCTTCGAAAATTCTGTTATATTATCTTGTTCTGCCATGTCATATACTACTATTCTTGATAGCGGTCCTTCTTTGAAGGTAGTCTCAATAGCCGCCATGGTAATGTCGAAATACCTTGAGTATTACCAACGGCATAAAAACGTTTGGAACCACAGATTGCACAGATTTTGCCGGTTAGGCGTCTCCGCTAGTCATCATACATCTTAGGCGGTAACGCTGAACCTGTTGTCAATATTGGGGTACCCACCAGTTTCCTTAGTCTATGGGGAATCTCAAAAATTCCCTATTTTATGAAAATGAGGCGCAACCCAAGCTTTTAATAAAACCGATCGAACTGCTACGGTTTTATCGGTGAAATCTGTGTAATCTGCGGTTCCCTTAGTTTTTTTCAAAAACGGATATTTAAGGTATTAAGTGTTCCGTTTTGCCACAGTGCCTATACTCAGACGCTAATACGTAAAAGCTGTTAAAGGCTAAACATTTCGGGAACAAAAGTCAAGTGCAAATTTAGTGAAGGTGTTTATCGATTTCCTTCTTGTCAAAACCATACAAAACCTTGCTGCCCGCAATAACGATGGGCAATTTGTCGAGCAATTCTACGTCCTTGCTTCCGATCAGGTTAATCACCTCTTTCCGGGCGTTTTCATCTTTGTCAACGTTGTAAGAAACATAGTCTGCCTTGCGTTCATTCAAATACGTCAGCAATTGGTTGCATTTGGGGCAAAAAGGCGTGCAGAACACCTTTAATTTATGGGGAGACATAGTTTACTCCTTTCTTAATAATTGAGACTGTCGGCAAACCGGATGTTTCAGCGAGTCTTTTCGCCGGAACGAAGAGCCACCAATGTGGGTTTCCGTGTTCGGAAGCACCGAAGTGTCACCGGCCTGAGTCTATCACCGAATTTCTACCGTCTAAGTACAGAAAAGCATTCTACCCGTTTTCGAATCAGATTTAAAGCTTTTTGTGGTGGTTTTCTCTCAAAGTAGAATTCCAGCGGCACGGCTGAAGCCTTGCCCTACGGATTAGCAGGACGCGGGCTTAGTTTTGAGTGATGAGTGATGGCAATGAATGAGGGGGGCCGTTTTGATAAGAAAGGCGGGGGCGACCTCTATGGTGATTGGCTCTCTGGCTCCCCAATGAAGGCCGATTCCCGTCGAGTCTTTTACCAGGCTGACTCCAGGCGTTGGATTTTCGCCAGGATATCCTGGCGAAGTTCGTACATACCAGCCCATTCAAAAAAATCCATATCATCGCCCAGTTCTCCAGCCTCAAAACAACGATAAAACATTGCCAAGTCCGTATAATATGCGGTATACAAATCCTCCGG
>CAYHFB010000319.1:0-5126 GCA_964355695.1 uncultured candidatus Brocadiaceae bacterium | reverse complement strand
AAATCGTACCGTAATGCCGGTGATTTCCTCACTCCATTTCCTTGATTCGTTCGAGCTGTGTTTCTTAACTTAACACGCATGGGGTTGCTCCCCCTTGGTACGTATTCAGAGAATTGCAAGGCTAAAGCCTTGCCCTACCTATACGCTTAGGCGCTAAGCGCCTAAACCTTCAGCACAATCTTTCCGAAATTCTCCCTATTCAGCATCCTTTGCTGGGCTGCTGCTGCATCCTTTAGCGGGAATATGGAATCAACAACGGGTTTCAGCCTTCCCATTTCCACCAGGTTCAGCACGTCAAGCAGCTCCTTTTTGCTGCCCATGTAGCAACCGATAATCGAATAGTGCCTCATGAACAAAAGGCGGATTTCCATCGTAATGTTCGGGCCGCTCGTAGCGCCGCAAACCACCATCCGTCCGCCCTTCGTAAGGCACTGAAGATTCTTTTCCCAGGTATCGGGTCCGATGTGTTCGAAGATAACGTCCACCCCTTTGCCGTTTGTCAGTTGCTTTGTCTTTTCGGCATAATTTTCCTGTGAGTAGTCAATTACCTCGTCCGCGCCCAACCGTTTTGCCTTTTCCATCTTTTCGCTTCCCCGTGCTGTGGCAATTACACGGGCGCCTGCCAGGCGGGCAATCTGGACAGCCGCGCTGCCGATGCCGCTACCGGCGGCATGGATCAATACGTTCTCTCCCGGTTTGATCTGCCCCTGGGTAATCAGCATGTGCCAGGCGGTTACGAATACCAGGGGGATGGCCGCCCACTCTTCAAAGGAATATTTTTGTGAAATAGGTATGATATTATCCACGTGCGCCCTGGCATATTCGGCATAACCGCCCTGGACCTGAAACCCCATGATCTTGAAGCTGTCGCATAAGCTGTCCCTGTTGGATATGCAATACACGCACTTCCGGCAGCGCACGCCGGGGGCAATAAGCACCTTGTCGCCCACCTTGAATTTCTTTACCTCCATTCCCACCTCAGCCACCTCGCCAGCCACGTCGCTTCCGGAAATATGCGGCATGGGTATCTCCGCGCCGGGCAATCCCTGTCTGACCCATATATCCAGATGATTCAGCGCGCTTGCGCGCACCTTAACAAGCACCTCGTAGGGAGAAATAGTTGGTTTCTCCATATCCGTGTATATCAACTTGTCTACTCCACCATTTTCACGAAAAACGACTGCTTTCATGTTGTATCTCCTCAAGAAATTGAACGGGTATGTTTATTTGCATTTATTGGTTTATTAATCAGCACGCAAAGGTATTTCTCTTGTAAAACCCATTGCCTCATTTACAAACAGAATTTCCCCCTAATCTTCACCTTTTATTTGCTCATTTGCATTTAACATCGCAATACCATAAATAGTCCCATCGGGAGCCATGTCGATAACCAACGCATCACTAATTTTATATGAAAATTCGCCTAAATCCAGTACGATTGAATTTTGCAAGGGAAGGAACTGTTCTCCGTGTTCGACTGTTGCAATTACTTCACCCTCAGCGGCTTTACGCTCGTTCAATCGTTCTTTTGCGTGTGGGTGAAATCTAACCGGTATACATTAATTTCCGTATTATTTTATTATCTTTACCGGGGGGCTTCACACGCACGCTATATCCTGTCGGCCTTGGCGCCGCAGTTTACGACAGACGAGGACAGCATAGCGTGGGAAATCTTTATGCCCATGCCACCTTGAACTATTGGGATAGGTATATCCAGATTTCCGATCTTTAGGGGGGGGAATTCCATCTTTAATCAGTTGCTGGCCTTTCTTAGAACAGGCGTAATTATCGCAAATTTACGGCAAATAGGGAAGCGTTATTTCGGGCAAAACGTAACATTGCTCTATGGCGCGTAACAGTTCACCCACCCTCCAAAATATCAACACCCTGCCAGGGCAGCCCTTTGAAGGTGCAAGACACTCGTAAGTCCTGGCGCATCTACACCGCAACCAAATCATCTCCCTTTTTGCCCACGGTTGCGAAAGGGATTCCAGGTGGGTGAAAACGGTTACTTAATAATCTTTATCCGTTAAATCGGTGGTTCCAGGCGTTTTTAATTGGTCTGAGGCTCTGCCTCGCTAACATTCAGTTATACGGAGTTTCATATAATTTTGTAATAAATGCAGTTTTTACATCAAACGGTAAGATTTTTTTTGCACCTGTCGTATATTTCCGGTAAACTATTGTCTACTGGTACGGGGCGTGGCTCAGCTTGGCTAGAGCGCGACGTTCGGGACGTCGAGGTCGCTGGTTCAAATCCAGTCGCCCCGACCACTTTTAGTATGACAGGGAGTAATCGGTGTTTTCAAAACTTGGTTTCTGGCATTACCTGCTTTTCCTGATACCAGTCACCGCCGTCTCCCAGCACTTCCACCTTCCATCGGTCATAATCTTTATATTGGCCTCGGTTTCGCTCGTGCCGCTTGCCCATTTTTTGGGTGAGGCCACGGAAGTCATCTCGGAGAAAATGGGCTCCCACTTTTCCGGCATCATCAACGCCACCTTTGGTAATGCCGCAGAATTGGTTATAGCTATCATAGCCATCAGGAATGGCCTGGTGGATATCGTGAAATATTCATTAATCGGCTCGATCATCGGCAATATCCTGCTCATCCTGGGATTGAGCTTGTTTACCGGCGGTGTTAAATATGGCGAGCTAAAACTCAACCCCAACATCACCAGCCCCACGATCATCCATCTCTCCATGGCCGCCATGTGTTTTGGAGTACCCTCAATCTTTGTGAATGAGGGTAGCCTGTCGGCGCTTAACAAATACAGTGTCTGCATCGCCATCGTCCTGCTCGTTGTCTATTTTGTCGGGCTGTTTTATACGATGATGACGAGAAAAAACACGGAGGTGTCACAGATCATTAATGAAGCCATTGAGGCCACAGCACCCAAATGGAGCATCGCAAAAAGCTTCTTCGTTCTGGTTTTGGCAACGGGTGGGCTGGTCTATATTTCTGAAATTTTGGTGCATCAGATAGAACCGCTTATCGCTTCGACCCACATACCGGCAACCTTTGTCGGCTTAATCATCTTACCCCTCGTCGGCAACGTGGCGGAACACTCGATTGCCATCAGGGGCGCGCTAAAGAACAAAATCAACCTAAGCCTGGCCATTGCCGGTGAAAGCAGCACGCAAATTGCGCTATTTGTATCACCGGTATGCGTGCTGATAGCAGGCCTTTTTGGACAAAACTTCAACCTCATTTTTAACAAGATCGAATTAATTACCCTGGCCATGTCCATCAGTGGCGCCTGGCTGGTAATCCATGATAACAAGAGTAATTGGTGGGAAGGATTTTTGCTGCTGTCGTTCTATTTTATCATAGCCATTGCGGCGTATTTTTTATAAACCTATGTATACCTATACCAAAGACGTCTTATCAAATAAACTACGGGTAATCTACCTGGAAATGCCTCATATACACTCGGTAGCCCTGTCTGCATACGTGGGGGTAGGCTCCCGATACGAGGAAGAAAAAAAGCTCGGTATCTCACACCTCCTGGAGCACATGCTCTTCCGGGGGACGAAGCGCTTCAAAAATTCCTTTGAATTACTCCAGTCCATTGACAACATTGGCGGCGAAAGCGATGCATACACCTCGCCGGAATATTCCGCCGTAACCATTCAGGTTCACAATAAGTATATCGAAAGAGGTCTTCTCCTTTTGGGTGACATCGTCCTCGGCGGAAATTTCAAACCGAATGACATAGCCATGGAGAAGCGTATTATTCAGGAAGAGATGAAGCAATTCGTCGATGTTAAAGGCGATTACGTGTGCATTGACGACATGTCCTTTTGCCTGATGTGGAAAGAGGGCAAGTCGGCAACCCCCTTATTTGGCGATGAAAAGACCCTGGAGGCATTAACAGGCAGCGACCTCCGCGCACACTACAAAAAATTCTTCGCCCCCGAAAACATCGTCCTCTGTATCAGTGGAAATTTTAAGAAAAAAGAGGTTGTTTGCTACATAGAAGACATCTTTGGATGTGTAAAAGGGGGGTTTTCCGCGCAGAAGCCGCCGCTCAGGGTGACACAAACCGAACCGAAATATCTGTTCAAAAAATCACCCTCCCAAACCATCAGCTTTAAACTCTGCCACAAGGCATATCCTTACAAGCATAAAAACGTCCTCAGCATGCTGGTGATAGCGGATGCGCTGGGAGGGGGAATCGGCTCCAGGCTCTTATTAAACCTGCGTGAGAAATTAGGACTCGTTTATGAGATCGCCTGTTATCCTACGATGTTTTCAGACGTGGGGTCCATTGATATCTTTACATCAACAAAAAAAGAAAACTTCGAAAAAACCGTCCACGCCGTCATGGAAGAGATACAACACCTCTACCGGAACGGCATAAGCAGCCAGGAACTCAAGAGAACGGAGGAACGGGTATTCAGCCAGACACAACTCATCATGGACAGTCCCATCGCCATGGCCCATTGGTTTGGCGTAGAAGAACTGCTCATCACCCCGCAGACCCCGGACACGCCGGAAAAACAGGCCCAAAAAATCCACAACATCAAGATGGAAGACGTGCGCCACGCCATCTCAGAGATATTCACCCCCGAAAAACGCAACCTGATCGTCGTAGGCCCGTACAACATGCAGAACAAGAAACGCGCCGTTGCGCTGCTCAAGTAAGCGCTTATTGCATAGCCAGGCAAGCCAGGTTTTCGAAGAGTAAACGGGGGCATTCCCGATTCTTTGCAATTCAGCGTTTTGTCCCGGAGGGGCAGATGGAAATAGCCAACCGATTTATCGGTGGGATCAGAGACAGAAATTCTTAGTCCCGTCGGGACGGCTGACTGTTTGATGTTCTCAGCCGTTACAAAGATTGTGGCTACACGGTCCGGCAATGAATTGCCGGGCTACCACCAAAGGCTCCGTCTGAGTCCATCAGCAAGGGATCAGGCCTTATTGCTTTCCACACTTCAAGATGGACTTCTTACTGCTGCTATGTCACTCGGTTCTTGGACTTTGACGTTACCCTGCCTCCCCTTTGGGGCTTGTATTATTTTATGGTCTGTAACAGGGGGCTTCACCCCATAGGTGTTAAGTTAAGGGGTGTGCTATAGCACAAAATCGAATATCGAACAAGGAATAACGAATGTCGAATGA
>CAYHFB010000318.1:0-5126 GCA_964355695.1 uncultured candidatus Brocadiaceae bacterium | reverse complement strand
CTCGTAGATTTTTTTGATACAATCACGCCATTGTTTTGATGGGATGCGTCGGGGTTTGTATTCAGATACATCTATTATTTCGATAGTTTCATCAACCGGTTGATTAAGGTGAACTGGTTTGTCAAGACCATTTACTATTAATATTTAGATGCATTAATTCATTAATATACAGTGTGCAGAAGGGTAACGGAAGGATCCCGTAGGGCGACCGGAGTTACCCTTCTGCGCACTCCGCAATTTTCCTTCGCCCACCGACTCCTTTTCCTCATTTGCTCACTGAAGAAACTCCAAAATGAACTTCATACGGTGTTTTATATTCCAGTGATTGGTGGTACCTCCTCGTGTTATAAAATATGAAATATTTCTCCAAACCCTCACGTGCTTCACGACAAACCTGATAATCTTTTATGTAAACTTCTTCGTACTTCACGCTCCTCCAAAGGCGTTCCGTAAAAATGTTATCAAACGCTCTACCTCTACCATCCATGCTGATTGCGATCTCTTTGTTTAAAAGTATTCCCGTAAATTCATCGCACGTAAACTGAGAACCCTGATCACTATTGAATATAGCCCAAAGCACCTATTATTCGAAAAACTTAGGGGTGGATTCCCTGTATTTACTGGCTTCATTTTCGAAAACCTGATTTGTTTGGCTATATTATTGCCAGGCTCCTTACCCTATTTATTATGCCTAACGTAAAAGCAAAGGACAGCACTCCGTTGCGCAGACTCTCTTGAACAAGTGATTAAATAGTTTCCCGATACTATCAGAAAGTTCGTTGAACCTAAAGGGTAAGCGGCAAGCCCCGTTGACATATCTATCGGATGCCATTATACTTTTGACCAGTACAACATAACACCCCCTTGTTTCAAACCGGGCACTCTCAAATATCTTTCTGTTTAACGGGCACATAATGAACGATTCCTTTCTGACAATGAATACCATCCTCTACTGCCGCAGATGGCAGGAGACGGCAACCTTTTATCGTGAAGCGCTCGGCCTTCCCGTAACATTTCAGAATGAGTGGTTTGTGGAGCTTGCGGTGAACGGCCACGCACGATTGAGCGTGGCAAACGAACAGCGGGCAACCGTCAAGAGCGCTGGCGGGCAAGGCATGACGATCACCTTCCAGGTTGACAAGGCTGACGACGCCTGGCAACGCCTGCAATTAAAGGGAATATCATTAGGGAAAATAAAAGACCACCCATGGGGCGGGCGATCATTCTTTCTGCACGATCCGGAAGGTAATAGAATTGAGGTGTGGTCTGTCTGATACCGAAGATATTATGCCACTGCCGTCCTTTCTTCCGCTCTTAATCACCGGGGTAACCGGCGTGCCGGGCTACAGCATATTCAAGTATTTACATGCAAAGTACCCTAACCACGTAACGGCAATCCGTCCGGTGCGATACTGGCCTTTGAGGGATGCGGGGATTGTCCCTTTGGACATGGAAGACCGCAAGGGGCTTGCCGCATTGATGGAGAAAAAGAAGTTCAAGTCGATCTTAAACGGCGCCGGGTCGTGCGCCCTGAAGTCGTGCGAGATGAATCCCGTACTCGCCTACCGCGTGAACGTGCAGTCGGCCTTGAACGTACTCGAAATCATCGGAGACAGGGATATACGGATGATCCATCTCTCTACCGACCTCGTATTTCCCGGCAAATTGGAGGGGCTCTATTCGGAGGAAGACCTGATTGACCCCGTTACCATGTACGGCAAGACGATGGCCATTACGGAGGACGTTGTCATGCTGAAATGCCCCTCTGCGGTAATTTTACGGATATCGCTCCCGATGGGCATCAGCGTTAACGGACACGCGGGCGCCATTGATTGGATAATGTCCCGATTCAAAAAAAACAACCCGGCCACCTTGTACTTCGACGAAATGCGCTCCCCTTTTTATTGCGAAGACTTCAACAGCATCGTAGAGCTTGCCCTGGAAAACAGGGAGATGGAAGGTATTTACCACCTCGGCTCACACCGCCACCTCAGCTTGTACCAGATCGGCCAGATCGTGAACAAAGTAGGCGGTTACGCCCCGCACCTGCTCAAGGGGTGTATGCGTAAGGAGGCGGGACCGATGCCGCCCAGGGCAGGAAATGTCACGATGACCAACCGGAAACTCATTCAGGACTTGGGGGTAGACCCCTTTCGAAAGTGGCCGTATCTGGAACACCACGTCCCCGACGGAAATGACTGGCATTACGACCGCCCCGGCCACATGGTCTTCCACCCCGAAGAGATAGACAAATGCCTTTACCGGATACCGGTGGCTTGTTGAAGGGGGAGGGGGAGGGAACGTCGTAAGCGCCAGGTTAATTTTTGACAGGATAACAGGATTAACGGGATATTTTCAGGAAGTTCGCTCTATTCCCTATCGGTAGTGTTGTCAGGTAGAGACCTGACACCAGGGTTTCCTTTGATTAAAAGGGGTTGCAATAGTGGATTGACTAAAGGTATCCAAAATGCTACGCGACCGAAGAGGTTATTCGCTCTTCATAAATGTGTGCCAACTGTTCAACGTATTTGTCCCAGGAATATTTTTGCGCTTCTTTCCTTGCATTCACGGATAAGAAATCCCTTAATGCGGCGTCGCGGCTTAGCCGGATAATGGCGGTTGCGAGTTCCCGGACGTCGCCCGGTGTTACCAGTAGTGCCGTGCGCTGGTCTTCCAGCACCTCGGCGATCTGTCCAATCCTTGATGCAACCATCGGCCTTCCGGAACTGAGATACTCAAATATCTTGATAGCGGAGTTAAAAAAGGGCATTCCCAGCTCCTTATAGGGGGCAACTACAACGTCGGCAATGGAAATTATTTCCGGAATCCGGTGGTGGTCTATATAACCCAGGAATCTTACCTTGCCGGAGACGTTCATCTGGTTGGCCAGGGACTCTAGTTTTTGTTGGGCCGGACCAGCCCCTGCTATGATAAAGCAGGCGTCCGGTATTTCATGAATCACCGCCGGGAGTGCGGAAATGACGTCTTCGATGGCGTACCACACCTGGAGTGTCCCCGTGTAGGCAACGATGAATTTACCCTCCAGGCCGAGGGATTTCTTTATGGCGGGAACGTCGAATTGTTTGTTAAATGCAGGCACATCTGCCGCATTGGGTAAAACGGTGACGTCGCTTGCTCGTGCGACAAAATGGTTGCTGGTCAAAAACGCTTTTACATTGTTGGAAACGGCTACGGTGTGATGGGTGAACCACAAGCAAAACCGGCGAAACAGCCTTGCCACCAGCTTTTGGACAAAGGGGATTTCTTTTGAAAATAACTTTTTCTCCTCTATCACCGGGCCATTCATCTCGGTTATATGGGGGATGCGCAGTAACCTGGAAGCCAATATGCCCCCATAAGAGTACAAGCCAAACCGTTCGTGGATAACGTCGAAGTGGTGTAACTTATTGAGTTTTATGACCTGCCGGAGGACGTTTATGCTGTTTAGGGTTCCCGTAAAGGGGAAAATGCGATGAAAAAAGAGGCGTAGATATTTATGCCGGATGATTGCATAGTCTTCCATCTCAGGCAGTGACGGTGTTTCGCTCACGGCAAGCAAGAACACCTTGTGTCCCTTTGCCCTCAACCCGCTGATGATCTTCAGTACGTGAACCTTATAGCCCTCCGCCCGTGTTAGGTCTAATCCCCTGTCACCAATCAGGTATAAAATGGTGAGATTTTTTGAAGAGTTCATCTTTGACCCTACGGTTGGTTCTCTATATTATTGCACCGTGAACTATATGTCTAAGCAAACACGTAAATATTCAATATCTAAATATGCATGCCTTCTTACTTATGCCAGTCCCCCTCGCCCCCATGGCTTGTAATGGTGCGTGGGTGCGTAGGGGAATTCTGCGTAAGCGGTGGAAATACGCCTAATCGTTGATGGGCTGTGCACCATTATTTATCAATACTTTGGCTACGATGTTTGACTACCTTGGCCTTGACAATGTATACCACCTCTTCTGCAATATTGGTGGAATGGTCTGCGATTCGTTCCAGGTGGCGTGAAATAAGTACGAGGTGAACGGCCCGCGTTATGTTCATGGGGTCTTCCATCATATACGTTAGCAATTCCCGGAATATCTGGTCGTTCAGCGCGTCCACGGTGGAGTCTCGCTCGTATACAGATCGGGCGAGTTCGGCGTCACGGTTCACAAAGGCATCAATGCTGTCCTTAACCATCGTTTGGGTAATGGTCGCCATCCTCGGTATGTCGATGAGTGGTTTTAGTTGAGGCTCCTGGTTGAGGGGGATCACGCGTTCCGCGATGTTAACGGCAAGATCGCCCATACGTTCAAGGTTGTTAATGATCTTGATTGCCGAGGTGATAAACCGGAGATCGTTCGCCAACGGTTGCCGAAGCGCAAGCAAATCAATGCATTGTTTATCGATTTCCAACTCCAGGGAGTCCACCTGTTCGTCATTCTGCACAACAATGTACGCCAATTCGCTATTTCGCTCGATCAGTGATTTCACCGCGTTAGCAATAGCCATTTCAACCGTCGAGGCCATTTGAATAAGATTTTTTCTAAGCATCCCCAGTTGTTGATCAAACGGTCTTTCCATAATATAAAATATCGCCCCAATCGTCTTGTAAAATTTTCCTTCATGCTATTTCGCCTGGTCTTGCATGAAGGCATTGAAAACTGCTTGAATATAACGTAATTATCACAACTAACCTTAGTCTAAAATTAGCATAATTACAATTCTAATGAAAGTATAATCTATAATTAACCGCAAAAAAAGGATGAAGGGCAACCTCCTGCCGTTTGATGAAAAGCAGGACGGGATATACCACATACGTGTTAAGTTAAGAAATCTGTGATTACCTTAAACCACCCGTGAATAAGGTCTTTGGCAATTTTTCTCGTGTTGTACAAAAGCATATTTGAATATTCTGATGTTTGTGTCGCCCCTCCGGGGCTTGATAACGTCGTGCAATAGCTTTCCCACCGCTTACGCAGTGGGCTACTATTGTGTTGCCCCTTGGGGCATGACAAAGACACCCCATCGGGGTGTAACAACCGTAGCCCACTGCGTGAGCGGTGGGTAAAGAGAAACACCTATAGTTTTAGCCCCATAGGGGCGGCACAACCCGGATAAGCAGTTGCGTATTTGTCAAA
>CAYHFB010000317.1:0-5127 GCA_964355695.1 uncultured candidatus Brocadiaceae bacterium | reverse complement strand
GCCTCTCCACAGGGGCTGAGGTGGTTAGGGATTCCCGTTAATCACGTTTATAAAAATCCCGGTTTTCAAACTACGGATATATTGGTTTTTCAGCCTCGCGGTTTCTTCACGATAGAGTTTCTTGTAAATATCTTCCTGCACCGTCTCATATTCCTGTATCTTTTCCGGTTTGGTAAGTTCGACCTTAAAGAGGTGATAGCCAATTGGAGATTCCATAATATCGCTAACCTCATTATCCTTTAATTGAAAAACTACGTCACGGAGGTCTTTCCTCAATTCGTTGACTTCTTCAACGCTCCACATGCCCCCATTTTCTGCGTGCGATCCTTCAGAATATTGTTTTGCAAGCGTAGCAAAATCATCGCCATTTTTGATGCATTTCTGCACCTTCTGTGCTACCTGAAGCGTTTCCTCTTTGTTGTCATTGTGGGCGGAAAATTTAATCATGATGTGACGCAACTGCACTTCTTTTTTCTGGCGAAACTCATCAATATTTTCGTCGTAGTAACGCCGCATCAGCTTCGGTTGTATTTTAACCTTGCCGTGAACGTTTTCCTTCATGATCTTATCTATCATAAAGTCTTCTTTCAGTTCCTGCTTCTTTTCAATGGGATTTATCCCTTGTGATTCGGCAATTTCGTAGTATTTGGATAAGGAACCTACGTTTTTCACGGCATTTTTTACAAATGAGTCGAGCTCTTTTTCCACGTCCTTCATACCCGCCGCATTGGTGCCGAATAAGCGCTGGGCCTCTTTGATTAACACCTTCCTGTCAACCAATTCATCCAGCGTGTTCTTCAATATTTCGTCAACTTTGTTGTTAAGATCGTTGCCCTGATAGCGTTCTTGTGCCTCTCTGATCGCGATGGCAGACCGTTTAACGACTTCGTTCTGGGTAATGATATCATCGCCCACAACGGCCCTGATGGCGTTGATGTTGGTTTTCTGGTGTTCATCAGCAACGGACCCGGAAGCAGATATCCATAAGACAAAAACGATGGATAGGGAAATGCTATACGGCAAAATCCCTGCCTGTTTAACCGATTTTTTTACCATCTATTTTTCTCTCGATTCCGTAAGCG
Organism: uncultured candidatus Brocadiaceae bacterium; assembly: GCA_964355695.1. GTDB lineage: Bacteria > Planctomycetota > Brocadiia > Brocadiales > Brocadiaceae > JACVXV01. Next base: position 4,045 of record CAYHFB010000317.1, on the reverse strand, counting down.
CCCTGACGAGGGCTTCTCCGAATTCTTGCGCGGCAGCGGGGCCGCTGGCAGTGATAATATTGCCGTCCCTTTCAACGTCTGCGCCGGTATGTACTGCCCCGCACGCCCTGATATCATTTATCGTGGATGAATAGGTAGTTGCCTTTTTACCCTTCAGTAAACCCGCCTTTGCCAGGGTTACCGGCGCAATACAGATGGCTCCTATGGTTTTTTTTGCAGTGTTTGCTTCCGTTGCAATCTTATGGGCGGTGGGGTTGTCCCAATATTCCATAGAGCCGGAACCGCCGACAAATACGATCGCATCAAAGTCCGAGACCTTAATCGTGGTGAATAAGATATCAGGCTTTACCTTGGCGCCCAGCATCCCCGTACTTTCTTTTAACGAAGAAGAGGCAATCGTAACGGCCACGCCCTCTTTTTCCAATATTTCTTTCGGTTTCAGTAGCTCTTCATCCCTGAAATTATTCTGAGCAATAATCATTACCGCCTTTTTTCCTTTTGCTGATTGCATAACAGGTTCTCCTCAAACGTTAACACATAAGGTTAAAGATAAGATACAAGACGCCAGGATTAAGCCCCGTATCGAAAAGGTGTGCCTCACCATAGCCTCCATTTTTTGTAGCGCTGTCCTTCATGGCCGACTATGACCGGGAATGCACGCCGAGCGGGGGATGCCCCCCGCACATACGTTTCGGCACGGGAATAAAAATTCTTATACGATTAAATCACCTGACCGGTAGATATATCATATACCCACTGCATATCCGTAGGGTTGTATTCAAGGAGTTCTTCTTTGCGAAAGAAGGTGTTGATCTCACTTTCCGCGGCGGCAAGCGAATCGGAGCCGTGTATCAGATTAAATCGGTTGCTGACGGCGTAATCGCCGCGGATGGTTCCCGGCGCAGCCTGAAAGCCAAAGGTGGCGCCCATTATCTTTCTGACGATGTCCACCGCGTTTTTACCTTTCAGCGCCACGACTATCACGGGTGACGAGGTTGTGTACTTTATCAACGGCTCTAAAAAATCCTTGCCTTCGTGCGAGGCGTAGTGTTTCCTTGCGGCTGATTCCGTGATTTGTATCATCTTCAGCCCGATTATCTGAAATCCCTTTTCTTCAAACCGGGAGAGTATCTTTCCCGCAAGGCGGCGTTGTACTGCGTCTGGTTTTAAAATAATCAAAGTCTTTTCCATTATAATTCTTCCTTTATCCTTTTAAGTTTGTCTACGTACAGGCCCCTTACCTTAAGAAAAAAATCATGATACTCGGCAGTCTTGTAGTCCGGAAACGTCCAGGGGAACGTCTCGTATCTGCCTTTCCGGTAGTTTAGCGTTACTTCGGCATATATGCCGTCCCGCAAATAAATGCGATGGGAGAAATCCTTCGTGGAGGCCAGAATCAGCCTGCTTTCATTGATATAGCCGGGGTCAATATTGACGGGGCGTTTCACGGGATAGTGCCGTGAAGCGGCGTATAACTCCTCCATTCCATTGGTCTGCGCCTTGATGCCTGCTATCTCGTCAGGCATAATCAGCTTTTCCAAACTGTAAAACCGCCTTTGAATGGCGTTCCCCATTTCTTCATTATAATAATCAGTAAACGTGAAGGGAAGTACCGCGCTTTTGAGATCAATGCGGCCAAAACAGCCTTCCACCTCTTCTTCAATCCGTTGAAGGAGTTCTGGAACGCTCGTTAGCGCCCCGATTATCAAGTTTACCGGTTTTGGTTTAGAAATACTTCCCATAATAACATATTACTAAGATTAAGGGACTACGTCAAGCGTAAGCGTGACATCGGCGAAATTTTTACTCTTGGTGAAATCTTCGGTCTGAAGCCATGCCGGGATAGGGGATTGACATTGCGGTAAACAGGTTCGTTAACTACTGTATAATAGCATGGTTATGAAGGGGGAAACGTTATTGACACCCTACAGATTGACTGATATACTAGCCCTAATTGGGTTTCAGTCAACATTTCCAGGTCAAATGTTCTCTTATCCTTCGACATTCGTTATTCCTTGTTCGGTATTAAAATCCTTAATTTTGCAGCACAGGGGGTTGTGTGGAAAGTATTATCGTTGGCGTCACGGGCGCAAGCGGCGCTGTTTATGCGCAACGGCTGTTGCGCTTCCTGTGCAAGAGGGAATACCATATCCACCTGGCAATATCCGACGCCGCGTTTCTGGTTATTAAGCACGAGCTATCCGTTGATTTAGACCGCCACCAGCCCAATTTCATGGACTTTCTGGGTTTTTCCGCGGATACTATCACCTATTACCTCAACTCCGATATCGGTGCTACGATTGCCAGCAGCAGATACCCCATCAAGGCGATGGTCATCGTCCCTTGCAGCACAAACACCCTATGCTCCATTGCATCCGGCATTTCGAACAATCTCATTCAACGCGCTGCGGGCATTACGATTAAAGAGCGGCGTGACCTTGTGGTTGTTCCCCGCGAAACACCGCTGTCCTCCATTCACCTGGAGGCCATGCAACGGCTGTCGTCGGCAGGGGCTTGTATATTGCCCGCCATGCCGGGATTTTACCACCGTCCCCAGGCGATAGAGGATCAGGTTGATTTTGTCGTCGCAAAGATATTGGACGTGTTGCGGATACCGCATACACTCGTTCCTGAGTGGCATAGCGCTCAACTCCTTAGTATCGAAGATAAATAAACCTTATGGACATCGAAGGCTTTCAAAAACTTATTGAAGAGATGTACCTGGAAAAAGACACCAGGCGCGGTTTGGCAAAAACCTTTATGTGGTTTACCGAAGAGGTTGGCGAACTTTCCCGCGCTTTGAGGGAAGATAACCGGGAAGAGTTAAAAAAGGAATTTGCAGACGTGCTTGCCTGGCTCTTTACCCTGGCAAGTTTGTCGGGCATTAGGATGGAAGAAACGCTTAGTAAGTATACGGCAGGCTGTCCCGTCTGCAAACAAATACCCTGCCTCTGTGCAGAAAAGGAAGGAAACTCATTATGACAGAAACACCATATAACCCTATTCCACCAACGATGGAAGGGCCGTTTGTGTATATCAAAAAGAAGAGGGGCGCCGGTTTTTGGGTCGCGGTGGGATTATCCATCTTCTTTTTCTTATGCTCCGTCTTGCTGTTCACCCTCTTTATGGGGTCTCTCCTGCTGCATAAAGCGGTCATTTCGGGCGCTGAGGTCGTTGAAGAAACACCGATTACTGAAAAGGTCGTTGAGGGCAGCGGAGAAGACAAGGTTGCCATTATATCCATAAAGGGCGTATTGACCAGTGAATCTGCCGAGGGACTGCTTATGGAGAAGCCCAGCATTGTTGAAGTGGTAGAGCAGCAGCTCAAACATGCCGGGAAGGATGTCCATGTAAAGGCCATTCTCCTTGAAATAGACAGTCCGGGCGGCGGCATCACGGCCAGCGACATCATTTATAACAACGTAATTAAATTCAAAACGGACACGAAGAAAAAGGTGGTCGTTTACATGCAGGACGTTGCGGCATCCGGCGGATACTACATCGCATCCGCCGCGGACGCCATTGTTGCGCATCCTACCACCATCACGGGAAGCATCGGGGTAATTATGCCGCTGGTAAACGTGGCGGGACTTATTAACCGCTACGGCATTGTGGATAATTCTATAACCTCCGGCAACATGAAAGAAATGGGTTCCCCTCTGAAACTGATGACCCCGGAAGAAACTGCCATATTGAAAAGCATCATTGACGAAATGTACATGCAGTTTGTAACCGTGGTCTCTACCGGAAGAAAGATGGACGTGGAGGCGGTTAAAAAGATTGCCGATGGCCGGGTATACACGGGTAAGCAGGCGCTGGCGAACGGGTTGGTCGATCAATTGGGCTATCTGGAAGACGCCATTGAGGTGACAAAGAAAATGGCTGGTCTCACCACGGCGAGCATCGTTCGATATGAAAGGCCTTACGGGTTAGCCGACCTATTGGGCATAATGACCAACGTTATCGCCCGGAAAAGCACGATCAAACTGGATATCCCCCAATTTCACGAACAGGACAACAGCAAACCCATGTACCTCTGGAACGG
>CAYHFB010000316.1:2688-5136 GCA_964355695.1 uncultured candidatus Brocadiaceae bacterium | reverse complement strand
CCGATAAAAATTCGTGAAAATTCGTGTAATTCGTGTCTCTGTTGTTTAGCATTTTCTTGGTTGCGGTCAGAGGCCGCGCCAGGAAATCTGTGGTTCCATGCTTCTTTTGTTGGTCTAAGGTTTTGCCTCGCTATGAATACGGAAAACAATTTGCGAAAACAAATATTGTCTAAGGTTAAAAAAATCGTGGTCAAGATTGGCACGGGCGTCCTGACCACGGATGACGGATATCTGGACAAGACACAGATTAAGGGATTGGCGGAACAGGTGTCGGGACTCAAACGGATGGGGTACCACGTCGCCGTGGTAAGTTCCGGCGCTATCGGCTCCGGCATGGGTGAATTAGGTATTACAAAAAGACCCTCCACGTTGCCGGAGTTACAGGCGGTAGCGGCCATTGGGCAATGCAAATTAATCAGCATGTACGACGAGTGCTTCAAGATACACGGGTACCACGCCGCCCAGATATTGCTCACCCGCGAGGATTTTGAGGACCGGCAACGGTACCTGAACACCTGTAACACGATCCACACCCTCTTCCAACTCAACTCCATCCCGGTAATCAACGAGAATGACACGATTTCCGTGGACGAAATCAGGTTTGGCGATAATGACGCCCTTTCGGCTCTGGTCACAAACCTTTTAAATGCGGAATTGCTCATCATACTCTCTTCCGTGGACGGGTTGTACGATAAATGCCCATCGGCAAAAGGCAAGGCTTCGGTTATCCCGCTCGTTGAAAACGTCTCTGATGAAGTAAGGGGGCTGGCATTTAACTTAAAGACGCAAAGGGGGGTGGGCGGTATGCAGACGAAGCTGGAGGCGGTGTCCACCGTGACCAATGCAGGGGAGTCGGTAATTATTGCCAACGGGCGGACAAGCGGCATTTTAAAAAGAATTGTAGAGGGCGACAACGTCGGCACACTCTTCCTCCCCAAAGAAGAAAAGCTCACCAGCCGCAAACGCTGGATTGCCTATACTATAAAACCCAAAGGAAAGATATCCATTGACGACGGCGCTATCCACGCCTTGAAAAACAAGGGAAAAAGCCTTCTCGCGTCGGGAATCGCCTCAGTAGAAGGTTTCTTCCATAAAGGCGACATCATCTCGATATGCAGCAAGGGCGCGGGCGAAAGCATCGGACGAGGCTTGACAAACTACTCCTCTGAAGAAATCGAAAAGATAAAGGGCTGCAGCACCTCTCATATTGCCAGGGTATTGGGATACAAATTGTATGATGAGGTTATTCATCGGGATAATATGGTGATTTTGTAGGGGGAATACTGTAGTTGAGATGGCTGGGTTGTACTGAATCAAAAATGGAATTTGGAGCAAAAAGATGTTTTTCAAAACCCCGAAGATAAAAATCTCTGAAATGCTATTAAAGTTTGCCGGAAGTTTTATACACATGGCAGAAGACATTGAACAGAAACAAGAACGACTCAATTGTGCCGCAAGCGCCTGGAATATTGCTTGCCTGAAGCAAGAAAACCGTGACTCAGCGATAAAGAAATATATGGATGAGTATGAAAGACTAAATCCAACCTTTACTGAAGATGATTGTAAAAATGCAGGGAGCGATTTACAATTGCTTATTATGCAGAAAATTAAATTGTACCCTGATTTTCGTAAACAAATTTTAAACGTCGTAATTCGGGAAATCGACGGGGAAAATCACGTTACCGTTTCATCAATGAAAATGTAAATATTTGATTTTAAAACGCAAAGGAGAAAACATGTCACTGTTTCCCACGGAACCTCAAAAAATAAGAAAGCAGATTACTCGATACGAAGCATCGTTACGAAAAGAATTTGAGAAGTTTAATTGCATTAATGATGGTCCCGGGAAGCGTTACTTACTTGGCCCACTTTACTTGCTGTTGGGTGATATTCCAGGGGCTATCAAATCTTATGAGTGGTTTGCGAGGGAATTTGCTGGTGACTATGGAGAGCCGCACCACACTCTTTGCTGGGCGTTGGCATTGTACCGGTCTGGTAACATGGCTAGCGCCGCAAAAAAGCTGCGTGACGCGATGTTGTCCAATTTATATATGTTGCCGCATTTATTTGGTATGGAACAATCGCAACTGGATATATGGCATGGTTCAAACTTTGAGGAAATGGATTATATTATTCAAGTGCCTCCTGAATTGTATAAATTATGGGATGAACCGGCGCTCCAATGGGCTCAGGGGCTGTATGAATGCGATGACTTTCGTTACGCGCGAGAGCGTACCATAGAGATATTCAGGTTGTTAAAAACCGAGCCACGAGGAACAACGCGAACACAGTTAGTGAAAGAGTTGTCTGCGATACGTGATTCTAATCCCGCATAACAAATCACTTGATGTATATGGATTTCACACTGGTAGCGCAACCGTCCCGGTTGCGCGGATGAAAGAATTTACTGGGTAAGTATTGAAACGCTGTTATAGGGGCGTATTGCTA
>CAYHFB010000316.1:0-2588 GCA_964355695.1 uncultured candidatus Brocadiaceae bacterium | reverse complement strand
GATGAAAGAATTTACTGGGTAAGTATTGAAACGCTGTTATAGGGGCGTATTGCTACACGCCCCTATACGCGTACGAGAAAAAGTGTTGCACAACCTCTGCTGTGTGTTCATGTGTTCATACGTAGGGCAAGGCTGAAGCCTTGCCCTACGTATAAAAAAAGTCGCCGAAAGGCATAATCTAAACTGTTAAAAAAGGTGGGTACACACTCTATGAAATCACAGGACATAATTTTAGAAACGTTACTCGTTGGTCCGTTGGACGTGAATTGTTATATCGTTGGGTCGAAACATGAACGGACTGCCATAGCGATTGACGCAGGCGGTAACGAGGAAGACATTTTGCAATGCCTAAAAAAACACAACCTTACCTTGCAATATCTACTCAATACGCACGCCCACTTCGACCACGTTGGCGGTGTAAAGCACTTGCAGGATAAAACGGGCGCTAAATTCCTGATTCATCAGGAAGAAAAGGTGCTTATTCGTTCTTTGCCCAGCCAAACAAAGTCCTTTGGAATGCCTTCGTTCCCCATACCCACTATTGATAGGTTTTTGACGGATAATGAGGAGATTGCCATCGGCGCTGAGAAGTTGAAGGTAATTCACACTCCGGGCCATTCACCCGGTTGCGTGTGCTTCCTCATTGACGACGTCGTTTTCACCGGCGATACCCTTTTTGCCGGGTCAATAGGCCGAACGGACCTTTATGGCGGCTCTTATGAGGGGTTATTAACGTCGGTTAAAAAGCGCTTGTTTACATTAGGAGACCAGGTGATAGTTTATCCGGGTCACGGCCAATCTTCCACGATAGGTGAAGAAAAGCTGCACAACCCATTTTTTAAGCATTCGTAAGCGTTTCAGGTCTGATGATATCCTTCCGATGCGAACATTCGATTTACGTGTAACCGGCATTTTGCATGGCTTTTGGCGCGATGTGTCATGCTGGAGTTCATCAGGGCTAAAGCCCTGAGCTACACCGATTTCCCGGTGCATTTTAATGAATAAAACGCTTGACACCTTTGTTCAGGATTCGTTATCATACTCCGCTATAAAAAAACAGGTTTCTTCGTAAATCACCGGTTCATAAATAATTGAGAACAGAAAGGGAAAAAGTTTAATGTCTAACGTACGTGTTCGTTTTGCGCCTAGTCCTACCGGATATCTCCACATTGGAGGGGCTCGGACTGCCCTTTTTAATTGGCTTTTCGCACGTCACCATAAAGGGGTCTTTCTTCTGCGAATAGAAGATACCGATCAACAGCGCTCTACACCAGAGGCTACTCAAGCAATTCTTGATAGTATGCAATGGATTGGCCTCAACTGGGACGAGGGTCCCCATTTCCAAAGTGACCGGCTGTCGATTTATAGAAAACACGCCGAGAATTTGGTTTTGGCGAATAAGGCTTTTTACGACACGGACGCCGAGGGCCGCAAGGCCATCCGTTTTAAAATGTCGGAGTGCGTTACGGAGATTAACGACCTCATACATGGCGTCATTTCCTTTGATACGGCGCTGATCGAAGATTTTGTCATCCTCAAGGCCGATGGTTTTCCGACCTATAATTTTGCCTGCGTGGTGGATGACGCCGAAATGGAGATCACCCACGTCATTCGGGGCGACGATCATATATCAAATACCCCGAAGCAGATTGCTCTTTATAATGCCTTCGGCTTTAAACTCCCGGAGTTTGCCCATATTCCGATGATTCTTGGTGAGGATGGTTCGCGCCTGAGTAAGCGACACGGGGCGACTTCCGTGACCGAATACCGCGACAAGGGCTATTTGCCGCAAGCCCTGGTAAATTTCCTTGCCCTGCTTGGTTGGTCGCCAGGCAACGATCAGGAGATTATTTCCTTAGCAGAAATGATTGAGAAGTTCAGCCTGAAGCGCACCGTTAAAACCAGCGCCCAGTTTAATAATATAAAACTGGATTGGATGAACGGCCAGTACATCAAAAGCATCCCTGTCGAACAATTGAGTCCCTACGCAAGGGGCTTTTTTGAAAAATCCGGTGTTGACATGACAAAGATTTCCGCAGAGTGGCTGAACGCCCTGGTGCGATTGTATCACGAACGGTTCAAGACGTTTCATGATTTGGTCAATCAAACGGGGTTCTTTTTTACCGGCACGATTGAATACGATGCGGCTGCCGTGGAAAAATTTCTCAAGAAGGAAGGGATTACCAACCTGCTAAAAGAGGTACTCGCGGCCATTTCCCAGCTTGAAGCCTTTGACACGAAACATCTGGAAGACTCTTTACGTGCGCTAACAACCAAACTTGGCGTTGGATTTTCCAAGCTTGCCCAGCCGCTAAGGGTTTCTATCACGGGACGAAGCGTAAGCGCAGGTATTTTTGAGACGATGGAACTGCTGGGAAGAGAAGTGTCGCTCCAAAGGCTTGATTACGCAATAAAAAACCTGTGTAATCAATGAAAACCATCGTTGGGCAAGGCTTTAGCCTTGCTACTCTATAATACGTGCCAGGGATTGCAACGGGTGCATTCCCAATTTTTTGTAAAATATTGTCTTGTGGCTCAAACCTTCAGGTTTGATGTTTGTTGCGCTTGATACCGGCGCAGGCATTTTG
>CAYHFB010000315.1:0-5179 GCA_964355695.1 uncultured candidatus Brocadiaceae bacterium | reverse complement strand
TTTAAGATAATATTAGCATAAAGTCAAGCGATTAATCTCGTTAAAGCAGGGTATCGTGAGATTGCTGAGACATAGAGCAGGCCTTCGCCTCTCACAAACGCTTCATTTTCATTTACCGGTGACCCGGCAGGGAATTGTTACGTTTTCTCAATGTCCGGATACAGCACAACTTTGAACCATCCCCACCCTTATTTTGTTGACATGCTATGATTGATTTCTATATAGTAACGAAACGATATACTATGATTGGGTATATAAAATAATTGCGTTGGATTTGCAGGTAACCCACATCTCCGGCCAAACTATGAAATGCCGGTAGAGATGGACTTTGTTTGTAATAACAGAAGAATAAAGATAAAAAACTATTGAGAAAGGTAAAAGTATGGGATTTCCAAAACACCGTCCGCGTCGCTTACGTCAAACTGAAACCATGAGAAGGTTAGTGAGAGAAACACGTCTTACCATAGACGACCTGATCATGCCCCTCTTTGTCCGTCCCGGAAAGGGCATTAAACAGCCGATCCCCTCTATGCCGGGCAATTTTCAAATGTCCGTTGATGTACTGGTTGAAGAGGTGAAGGTATTGCAAGGGCTTGGGATACCCGGCATTATCCTGTTTGGGATTCCAGAGAAGAAGGATGAAATGGGTACTGACGCATATTCGGATGAGGGCATTATCCAGAAGGCCATTATCGCCATTAAGAAGGAAGCGAAGGAAATGCTGGTGATTACCGACGTTTGTATGTGCGAGTATACCAGTCACGGACACTGCGGATTTATCAAACGGGATGAGAAGCGGGGACATCTTGACGTGGATAACGACATGACCCTGGAACTCCTGGCAAAGGAATCCGTTTCCCACGTACAGGCGGGAGCCGATATCGTGGCGCCAAGCGACATGATGGACGGCCGCGTGGGCGTGATTCGGGACGCGCTCGACGAAAAGGGTTTTGAACATATCCCCATTATGGCGTATTCTGCCAAGTATGCCTCCGGATTTTATGGCCCGTTCCGTGAGGCCGCAGAATCTACACCAGGGTTCGGGGACCGGTCGTCATATCAAATGGACCCGCATAACGCCCTGGAATCGCTCCGGGAGGTTGCACTGGATATAGAGGAGGGAGCCGACATCGTCATGGTAAAACCCGCGCTTTCCTATCTGGATATCATACGCATGATAAAGGACAGGTTTAACTATCCCATCGCCGCCTATAACGTTAGCGGGGAATTCTCCATGGTAAAAGCTGCGGCTGAAAAGGGCTGGATTGATGAGAAACGAGTTGCCCTGGAGATTTTGACAAGCATCAAACGCGCAGGAGCCGATATGATCCTTACGTATTGGGCAAAAGACGCGGCTTTGTGGCTGAAAAACAGGTAGGCCGGATTTAAGAATTTTTGTTTTTACTCTATCCGCACATAGAAGGTGACCGATGGTTTCCCTAAGCGACGCAAAAGACGTGTCAAACGCAATCATAAAGACACTGCACCCAATCTCCATTGTGGTATTCGGTTCCGTCGCACGAAAGGGGATTGGCGATGATTTGGATTTATTGGTTGTTATAGAAGGCGACGCCAAAATGCCGAATGAGGCGTATCTTACGGTGAACAGGTGTTTGAAACCCTTTTTCAAAAAGTTTGCCGTTGACCCATTTGTTATTTCACAGTCCATTTTAAACGAGTACCATCGAAAGGGCAGTCCGTTTCTGCAATTAATTCTAAAGGACGGAAGGTCTCTTTATATGAAAGACGCCGTAAAGGAGTGGCTGAAACAGGCAAAAGACGAACTGGATATGGCTTTGTGTTTGTTGCAGGGCGGATACTATAAAGGCTCATGTTATCACGCGCAGCAATCAATGGAGAAATCAATAATGGCCTGCTTGCTGGCTAAGGGCTGGGGCTTGGAGAAGATACACAATATCGAGAGATTGTTGTCGATTGCCGGAGATTTTGGCATGTCGGTAAACGTTTCGGAAGATGACGTTGTTTTCATAGACAGTATCTACCGGGGCAGGTATCCCGCGGAAGTAGGGCTGTTGCCGCTTGGGGAACCTTCCGACTCAGATGCAAAAAGGGCGCTTAGCATCGCCGATAATACCTACCACTTAATCCAAACAACTATTCAACCAAAGGCGTTTGAATAATGCTACCTCGTTCCCAAGTCCCTGATTGGGAAGGGCGCAATCCCACTTTCTTGTAAATAGGTATTTTGTCCCGTAGGGACAGATGGAAATAGCCCACCGAATTAAACTGTTATGAGAGATTACTTATGAAAGAAAAAAGAAGGCCGGACAGAACGGACTTGGAGGCCATCAGGAACCAGATACTTGATTTTGCATGCGCCAGACATGATTTCAAACTCGAGTCGGAAAGTTTCCCCGTTGACGGCAATTGGAACGGGGTATTTCTGGTAAGGTTCAGGGACAACCCGGCGGAGGACAGGTTGTATTGCGAGTCGCCGCTGGGTGAGCATTTTATTAGGTTTGGACTGGATTTGGCGGTCGATGAACAAGTCTGGCTGCGCGAATACGAGAATATCTCCCGGAAGGCGTCCGGATACGACGTGGCGATCTATCCATCACTTACCAATAAAGATGGGCGGCGGCATTGCCGCTTATCCATAAGGGCATGGACGCCAAATTTCGGACAACGGATTTTTGGCCTGACGTTATCCAACCTCATAGATTGCAAGACGGCCATCGTGTCAATGCTTTCGGCATAGTTTTTCCCAAAACCACATTATTACGAGAATTTGAATGGTTAAAAGTATCGGTAAAACAAGGGGCATTGTCCCTTTTTTTAAGAGTATCAAGGTTAAGCTTATCTGCTACTTTATGCTCATGACGATACTCCCCATCCTGATCATAAGCAGCACGGTATACACGAGCGGGAAGAAGGCCGTCAATGAACGGGTGGTTGAGAAGCTGACCTCCATTGCCGATTTAAAAAAGGCGCAATTGAGCAACTGGTTACAGGAGCGGATTGTCGATATTGGCGTATTATCCACAAACAAGTCATTGGAAATATCGTTTTCCAACTTGATTTACCTGAGAAAGGCGTTTCGCACCATAGGCGGTATGAAAGAATCCGAGATTGGAAAGGTCTATTATAAGCGGCTTTCCGAGTATTTGGGCAAAATCAAGGGCAAGTTTATTTGTTGTGATGAAATAGCGATTCTGGACGTGGAAGACGGTGAAATTATCATATCCACAAACGAATTGAACATCGGGCTAATGGATAGTGATTACCGGTATTACCTCAACGTTTTGGAAAGCAACGAGACGCCTTTTAAAGATATCCACTATTCGGGCTATACAAAGCAGCGGGGAATGACTTTTTTCGGTATCATGAAGAAGCCTGACCCGATTACCCTGGAAGAGACGGAGGTGATTAACGGTATTGTCATCATCCGGGTAAATACCGGCGCTACCGTAGAACCGCTCGTGCAAGAATGGCCGGGCAAGGGAGACACAGGGGAGTCACTTCTGGTGCGACGCGAGGGGACTGATCTGGCGTTCCTCAATAACGCACGCGACGTTGACGACACGGCGTTAAAATTGCGCGTTCCCGTTGCGTCCCTCACGCCGGAGTCTTTCATGCTGGATGCAAAGGAAGAAGGGATTATCGAAGGCGTCGATCACCGGGCAACAAAAGTCCTTATGGCCTTTCGTTACATCCCCCTGCTGAAATGGGGACTCATTGTGAAGCAGGATACGTCCGAAGCCTTTAAGCCGATCTCGGAGTTGAAAAATCAGATAATCACCCTGACGGTTGCGAGTATGTTGATTATCGTGGTACTTGTTTTTGTTTTGTCACACGGGATTACGCAACCGATTTTTCAATTAGTCCGGGGCGCGCACGCCATCGGAAAGGGAGACCTCGGACACCGCATCCCGATCCGGTCGCACGATGAAGTAGGGGTGCTCGCCTCGGAGTTCAATCGTATGGCTGAAAAGCTGGAAGAGTCCTATGCGGGGCTGGAACATAAAATCAGGCAAAGAACGTCACAGTTGAGGGAGTCGGAAGAAAAGTACCGGGAATCCATTAATTTGGCAAACGACGCCATTTTTACCCTGGAGATTGCTTCAGGACAGATCGTTGATGCAAACAAAAAGGCCGAGGAGTTGACCGGCCGTCCGAAGTTTGAATTGAAACAAATGAAGATTTGGGAAATAGTCTCGGAATACGACCAGGCAAACACAAGGCAGTTGTGGAACCGGATCAACAAAGAAGGTTCCGGCATGCTTGACGACATCAATTACCGGCACGTTGACGGCAGAAGGGTCCCCACCAGCATCAGCGCAAACGTGATTGTATACGGCTCCAGAAAGACGATCCAGTGGATTTGCAGGGATATCACCGAGAGAAAAAGGATGGAGCTTCAATTGATTCAGGCGGAGCGTTTGGCTGCCGTGGGAGAGCTTTCAGCAGAGGTAGCCCACGAGGTAAACAACCCCCTTGGCGGGTTGCAAAATTTCGTAAAAATGATGAAAAAAGAGCCGGAAAATACGGCGCAAAACCTGGCGTTTCTCGACCTGATATCGGAAGGGTTGCAGCGGATCGAGATTATTATAAAGCAATTAACGGCATTTTCCAGGCCATACTCCATACAAATGGGGCATCACCAGCTCAACGAAATCGTTGAAAATTCGCTGCGGTTCGTGGAGCATCGGCTGAGGGAGCAGGAAATACGACTGGAAAAGGCGTTGCTTCCCGATTTGCCGGAAATTTACGGCGACACCAATAATATTTCACAGGTGATTATCAACATCATCGTCAATGCATTGGATAGCATGCCAACGGGCGGCGCACTTATCGTAAAGACGGGCTATTGCGACGACCTGCCATCGCGTGTGCAGGTCGTAATTACCGATAACGGATCGGGCATCAGGGAAGAGATACTCAACAAAATATTCAACCCCTTCTTTACCACAAAGGAGATGGGCAGCGGGCTGGGGCTTGCCATCAGCAAACGGATTATGGAAGACCACAACGGGAGCATAACGGTCAAAAGCACGCCGGGCAAGGGAACAACCTTCTTTCTTTGCCTGCCCGTAGAAAATGTAGCCACCCCAGCGTGAGAATGCCATATTACGCCGTCCTGCCGTGCCAACCTCCAGCCCAAACGCCACAGGTTTATACACATCTTTTCGCTCAAGGGTATGAACGAGGTGTGAAGGGT
>CAYHFB010000314.1:0-5186 GCA_964355695.1 uncultured candidatus Brocadiaceae bacterium | reverse complement strand
CCGCGGGAAAGGTTGCGTATTATTTCCTGCTCTGTATGCAAGGCGGGAAGAAACCATAAAACCAAAATTAACAGGAATACAATGCCGAGGGCAGAAAATACACCCACTTCCAGGATGCCCCTGATGTTAATTTGATAGAGTGAGGCAAAATTGAGCATAGCGATGAGCGCGGTGATTACTATGGGATTATGTACGGGCCTCGTCTGTTGCCATGCCTGCCTTACGGATATCTGGGGAAATTCCCTGCGGACGCTGTTATAAAAATTGAATTTGCGTTCAGTAAATGAAATCCCTGAAACAATAATGGCGGTATTAACCAGGAGAAAATACACCCTTTCGTACAGATTAAAACCCAGCCATTGGGCAATACCTATTGAACCCCGAACCCAGATAAAGCAGATAAGGACAACGGACGTGGCCATTATTGCCTGCCGCAGCGAGATGAAAGAGAAGAAAAATGCCACGCCCACGATAATCAATCCGAGAGAGGACAACTTTAAAACGTCGGAAAGCAGCGCAGCGTCAAGGAGTCCCCTGGCTATCACGTAACCCGCAGGCATGATATCCCTGAACTGTTGCGCAGGATAAATATCGGTCTTAAAATACCACTGCCATGCCGGGATATGCCTCTGCTCCAGAAACTCCACCACCTGCCGAAAGACGCCTATTTCATCATAGTGAGACGGCAACAGGAGATTGATCACCGCGTAATTAAAATCCCTGCCGATTAATACACCATAGACACCCGCATCTGCTTTTACCGCGCGCTTCCATTCCTGGATATTCCACAGAGGGTCTTCTGCAATTTGTTTCAGCAAATCCTGGCTAATATACGGGTCGTTCATGAGTTCCGTTCCTGTGTCCTGGTAATGTGCGGCTACGGAAAGGCTTAACACCCCATATCCCCCAAATGCAAGCTTCACCTGGTCGGTAAACCGTTTGATGTGCGAAAGGCCATCCTTCGTAATCCCGTTTTCGAACGGAATCACAAAGGATACCGCATCGCCTGTATTAAGCCCCTGCGATGAAAACCCCTTTACCCTTTGATCTGACACATAATAAGGGTCTTTTTTGTTCAGGATGGGATCGTCCAGGATGCCGCCTTTTTTGGCAATGATATTGCCAAAAACCATTGGTAGTGCGGTAATAAGCAATACCATGGTGACGATTACCCACGCACGGGTATTTCCATTGTGTTTCGTATTCATAACGGTTGCTTGCGCTCCCTCCCGAAATTTACCTTCAAGGCATAACCCAAAAGTCTTTCAATCAGCGGCTCATCTACTTTTGGGTGCGCGGGAACGGCGCCAAGAACTTCTTTAACGTTCCTCATGTCAAAGACAGGCTCTCCACACGTATAATGCAGGTATTGCTGAATAATCCGGCTTATCCTTTCCTCCCATTTCGTTGCAGGAAGATGCTTATGTTCAAAGATAAGGGTATCAGCATCCATGATCTGAAGCCCTGCCATCTGAATGGTTTTAAAGCTGGTCTCCAATAGCCAGTTGAATTTCGGCGGATGGGGATTAACGATATGGAATGTCCTTCCTGCGCTTGCGGGGCTTTCTGCAAGACGCACAACGATATCAACGATGTAGTCTACACATCCCACATTCAACGTTGCATTGGCTGACCCACAAATTCTCAAGGGAATATGGAGAACACCATTTTTCAGCGAAACCCCGTCGTGACGGTATAGAGAAAGATTGTTTGATATTTTATCACGCAAGACTTTAAAACCCATCATATAGTTGTAATAACCGGTAAATGCCGTAGCCGCGCCCGTGTCAGACCTGCCCACCGCAATGCCAATCCGGTAAATGTTCGTCTTAAGCCCCAGCTTTCTGGTTGTGTCGCGCACCAGCATCTCCGCCTTAAGCTTTGATTCTTCGTAGGGATTGCGGAATCTTTGACCGACGTCTACCTCTTCTTCTAATGCCGTCTGCAGGCTTCCGTTTAACAGCCTCGTGCGGTCGCCTGCCACGTAGGCCGTACTCATGTAGTGAAACTGCCTTACGGAAAAAGCCTCAACGAACTGGAGAACATTCCGGGTGCCAATGAAATTATCTTTATAAATCAGCGCTGCTTCTTCCTTTGCAAATTTGGTATTGCCGGCAACGTGCCAGAATTCGAGACTATAGCCAGTGAGGATTTTTTTGTCTTCGTTATTAATTCCCATTCCCGGATGACAAAGGTCTCCTTCGATTACCTTGCCTGAAAAATCCGGAATAATTTCATCCACCCGTTGTGCGGCAGTTTTTTGTCCGTGGCTTCGGGCAAGCACAAATACCGGCAACTGCCGGTATACAGGCGAGGTCGAAAATCGCTGCAACAGATTGCTGCCGACAAATCCGGTGGCGCCGGTAAGAAATAAGGCTTTATTCGGCATAACACATCCTTTTTTAATTTTTCCGTGTCACCACGCAAAACACACAAATCCCAAGCGGTTCTTGTTCAAAACTCACACAATCCTGGGGGATTCCCGCCTCTTCACATAATGTTTGCATCTCTTCTTTTGTGCGATAGGTGAGAAACCACTCAAGGCACCATTCCATGATGTTCCGGCTGGGATTACCGGGATGATAATTACCGAAGACAATCCGTCCACCTTTCGCAGTCCAGTCCCACATCCTTTTTAGCAAAATCTTTGCGCAACGGTTATCCAGGTAATCAAATAGTCCGGCAGCCCATACAAGGTCATAGCGTCTATGGGTTCGCAACTTAAGAGCGTTAGCAATTTCCCATTGAAATGACACATGAGGGAGTTCGTAGCCTTTCAGTATCTCCTTTGCATATGCTATGGCTTTTTTCTCAACATCTACGCAGTGAAGATGGCTGCCGGCAGCCTTTAGTCCGGCAAGTTCTATAGCCTCTGCCAAATCACGACAGGGGCCACAGGCAATATTCAACACCGACAGACCATTCGTTTTTTCTCCAGCCAATTTGCTCAATAAATTGCATAAATAATCCTTGCGATTCTTTACTGCCTGAGTGGCTGGAACACGGATAAATAATTCATCCCACAGCTTACCCTCATAATCAGTAGCCGTCTTATTTGTGTATATCCAGTCAATGACGAGGTAGTCTCCCGCATAGCCCAAAGGTTTGTTTCTGCTGCGATAGGCTATATTGCTCTTATCCGTTTCTTTAGCAAAAATGTTTGAGCAATACCTTATCAGGTCATGCCGTTTTTCCGGGTACGCCAGTGACATTTCATTGATTTGTTGTAATCGCATAGTAAATTGTCTTTCAAAAACCGCCGGTTCTTCCCTTGTTATGAGCGGCAGGTAATCCGCAAATGCCTCAATTTCCTTTTCGATAGGTATGCTAATAGTAGACACCCCAACCCTCCTTATTAATTCTTCATAAAAGATAGCAACACCATGCCAACCCCGGCGGGTTCAGGTTACAAACTTGAATCCGCTATGAATTACGCTTCAATTTAATTTCTTCACAATAACCTGCATATCCTCAGATATACGGGCTGCACAGCATGGTATTCCGCCGGTATACGCATTCGGAAATGATGGATACGCCTTTCCCTGTATCCCCACCACATGATAGGCTGAGCAACCTTTTTCTGTTATTGTTTTCAGTTCATCCGCGCCAGGTTCAGGGTAAACCTCATTCAGCAATACCAAACCCGGCCAAAACATGTCTGTGTAGTAATCCAAAGCATGGCTCCTGGAGATGTTTATCAGGACTGCACGGCGCCCCTTGAGATGAAATGGCCATGATTCTTCATTCATTTTTCCGTTGGTGGAATCCACGCAATAAACCTCACGTCCATTCAGTCTTTTGATTAACCGTCGCCCAACGAAGCCATTGCCGCCTAAAATGATAAGGGGTGTGTTTTCGCCGTACCCCTCAGTCTTTCTGACGTATTTCTCAGCCTTTACAATCGCTTCCGCCGCTATGTCCGCCTCGACGGCTTCCCTGATTAGCCTCTTTTTAAAAAGTATCCCGGGCAAAATGCCGGCAAATGTCTTTTGAGAGGCGCCGATAAGCTGGCGAATACGTTCGGCCCTCTCAACGAGGTTTTGTAAGTTGCCGGTATTATCAGGATGGCAAAAATCTTCTTCCGTGCTCGTGATGCCCAGAATCAATCCCCACTTGCCCTCTTGCCGGAAGATGCCGCAGAGACAGGGCGTCCATTTCGTTACGTGCCAATGTCTTTGATAAAGATAGGCAGACGTATAATCCTTTGTTGCGGGGTACATAACGAAAACCGAACTCAGAAAACCCCATCGCCGATTCATGACGCCAACGATGCGGAAGACAAGGTTGTGATTGAAGAGGACATTAACGACAAGCACCAGTATCTTACGCAGATGTCCGGCCATACAATGCATGTGGTGTCCTTTTCTTTTCATTTTTTAAAAAATAAGCCTGCCAGAAATAAGGTCGCCTGCGGCAACATCCGATTGTAGAACGAAGTGGTACTTCGTTCTTAACCGCGTCTTTTCATAAGAGAACGAAGAACCTCTTCGTTCTACAACAGGCCCGAAGGGCAGAAAGTATATAGCCAGAGGTGAAGCCCCTGGTTAAAGAATCGATATAACAGGTTTTAATCCTGCCCAGACAAAGGTAGGGACACGAAGCGCCGTGTCCCTACGGGTGAATACAAAAAAGTTACTGCTGTGGTTGTTACGGAACGTATTTGGAAAATACATAATCATCTGATTTTCGGGCTATATGGCAATTGAAACAGCCCGACACAGGTTCATCCACTACCGAAGATAACGTCCTGGCATTAAATCCGTCCATGAGCCATCCGCCCGTCTCCGATGCTACCTTTGAATCCTTTTTCATAGAGGCATACCAGATAATATCTCCCTGCGAAACGGTCTTTCCTTCGACAACCGGCTCATAGAACCCCACCGTTATCATGCTGCCATCGGGATAGCTCTTGCCGAACTTGTTTGCCTCAAACCCAGTCTTATTTACGTATATTTGCTGAAAACCATAGAGCGGACTGCCCTTGTCCAATATGACCTTTGAGTTTGAATGGTGCCAGGAGCGCACGTCTGCGGGAAAGGCAAAACTGCCCGGTTTGGCCGTCAGTGCAGCCCCTTTCGGCACGGAGACGTTGCCTGCAAAGCGGGTAAAGACGTAACCCCTGTCTTTTTTGGCCACGTGGCAGTTATAGCAGCCGGTAACAGGCTCCTTAACGGTTGATTGATACG
>CAYHFB010000313.1:3810-5187 GCA_964355695.1 uncultured candidatus Brocadiaceae bacterium | reverse complement strand
TTTGCGGCTTTGCGTGAGACAGGCCTGAGTAGTTACGTTGTTTTGTTGTCATACCAGGAATCCCTCTGTAGCGGCGATGAGTAAGACATTTTACAACGTGTGTTTTTTCTATTGGGTTGTGGGCAAAGCACACTTTAGCGGTTACCCAGTTGTTGTTTTTTTCTCCGCGCCCTCCGCGTCCTCTGTGGTGAATTACACGCCCCTTAAGGGGGACTTGGTTGCGGCTGTGCGCGCTACGCTATTCGCGTGTTATTGACTTTTCTTCGTTTTCATCAGAAACATTATTGTCGATTGAAATGGTATCAATGATTATCCCTTCAACCTGGATAGTTAACAATTTGATCCCTTGAGGAAGGAATAACCCGGTATCTTCCGTTTTATGTTCGGTCATGGGGAATACCTTGCTTTTTTCCAGCTCAGGGCTTTTGACTTCACAGACCTTCCAGGGGATACCTTCTTTTGTTGTGCCTCCGGCAGTTCTTTTCTCTTTTGAGCCAGTGTAGTCTTTTTCAAGAAGTCCCAGGAACGCCTCTTCTGCCTTGGTGCCTGCAAGAAACAGAACTTTTGAGTGTTCGTTGATTTTCCCTCTTAACCGTGCAGAATTTCCAATGAGGCTGAAAAAAACGCCGATAGAAATACCCATGATTACCAGCGCTACCATAACCTCAAGAATCGTGAATCCCTCTAAAAAACAGGGATTGCCTTTGGCTTTGGAAACGACGTGCTGCGTTTCTGATTGTTTAAAGTGCATACAAACCTAGCGCGGCCATGCCGCAACCAAAAAGAGCTTAACCACAAAGACACGAATTTTCACGAACGGGCATGGATGAACAGTTTCTGGTTTCTGGTTTCGAGTTTCGAGTTTGTTGTGCCGCCCCTATGGGGCTAAAACAACATAAAATTCAATAGGCTTCATTCAATCGTATCATCCCGAAAGTTTAATAGCGGTTCAATCTCCCTCAGTTTCTTTTGGAAGGTATTGGTTAATGAATCGGCCTCTTCTGCGTTATTTGCAATGTAAGGGGTGATAAGCATAATCAACTCCGTTCTTTTGTTCTTAATACCGGTAGATTTGAACAGGTTGCCTAAATAGGGGATGTCACCCAGTATGGGTATTTTGCTGATGCTTTTTTCGTCCTTCTGCTCAATGATACCGCCCAGGCTTATCGAATGGCCGCTCCTTATCACCAGGGAGGTCTCTGCCTTACGGGTTGAAAAGGTCGGAGAGTCGATCTTGGCCGTGGTCGTTTCTTCGGCGTTGCTTACTTCCTGTTTTATGTCCAGCGTTACAAACTCATTTTCGGCAATGTGCGGCGTTACCGTAAGGATGATACCCGTGTCACGATACTGCACTTGCTCAAAGGTCACGGTTGTCCC
>CAYHFB010000313.1:0-3710 GCA_964355695.1 uncultured candidatus Brocadiaceae bacterium | reverse complement strand
AAATTTCCCATGTTCCATTGCCATTCGGCGCCGTAATTCAGGCTATCGTCAAGGGATACCTCAATGATTAATACCTCAATAAATACCTGCTGCGGGGTTGCATCAATGGTTTCAATGATGGATTTTATGTTTCGATAATCGGCAGGCAACGCCTTTATGACGAGTGCATTGGTCTTCGGGTCGGCCACGATCTTCATTGACTCGACCTGCTCTTTGCCCGGCACTTTTGGTATGGCAGCCATTTTCTCCGTGTAAATTTGCGTTAAAACCGGCACCATTGTCTCTGCTTTTTGATGCTGCATTTTGTATACGTATATCTTCAACTCGTCGTCCGACGCCGTTGGCGGAACGTCGATGTTTTTTATCCAGAGGTCGATTTTCGGCATAAATTCCGGTATGCGCGTGACGACGATCATCCTGTTTGAATCCGTAAACGGCACAAAACTAAACCCGCCTTCTGCCCCTGCTTTCCCGCCCAGTGATTGAGCAAAGGTGGTGAGGTCTTTTGCTACGTTTCTTGCATCCGCATATTTAAATTCATAAAATTTTACCGTTTTGCCGGCAAAAAAAGGGATATCAAGGGTGGCAATCAGGGTAAGCAGTTTCTCCATGTTAGAGGCATTATCGATAAGTATGATGAATTGGGAGTCACCGTGTGTAACGATATTTCCGATATTCGTCATGAGCGGGCGTAGTGTTGTTTGTAAATTCTTCGCGCTTTCGTATTTTAAAGGGACGATTTGCGTCACAATATCCTTGCTCCAGGGCGGAATTTTATCCCCGACGATAATGATATTAGACTCTTGCCTGGCCTCCGGTTTCGGCAGCACCCGGTACATATCCCCCTCCTTTATCAGAGAAAAGTTGTACACGTTGAGAAGGGTGTTGAGCATGGAAAGGAGTTCTTCTTTGTAGACCTGACCGCTGGCATGGAGGTTGATTTTGCCTACTACGCGGTTGTCCAATATGTAATTTACGTTGAGGATTTCGCCTAAGAGGACGTGCAAAATATCCTTAATTTCAGCATTGTCGAAGTTAAAAGCAATGTCGATTTTATCGCCGGTGTATTCCGGCTTGTTCGAAGAAGGTTTTGGTTTTTCGTATTCGATTGGGTAGGAAAATTCATCTAGTACCGCAGAACCCTTTTCTTTTTCCCTTTTCTCTCCGGTTTTTTTGGATATTTCGTACTCCCACGGCTTCGTCTCTTCTTCTTCCATTGAGGTGGAAAGGGTTATTGGTTTTTTAAAGGGGGAAATTCCCTGATGTTTTACGGGTGTTGTTTCACAGCCACACAAAAAGAGAACAATGCTCACCGAGTATAACAACCAGCGTTTGCTCATAGACTACGTTCCTTTTTGTGGTTCAACGCCCGGTACAGGGTGATAGGCATATCTTGAGAAGGGTAAAGCATGTGTTTTCTTAAATGTCTATTTTGTTAAGCAAACAATAAGATAATGGTAGGTGTATTCGATATGGTGCGGAAGGGGGGACTCGAACCCCCACCCCGGTATAAGCGGGACTAGCCCCTCAAACTAGCGCGTCTGCCATTCCGCCACTTCCGCAATCCGTAGAATTGTCTGTAACTGACCTGAACATTAATATCTGTATCTGACCTGAACATTAATAGTTGCTAATTCTATTATATTATTATAAAAAGTCAACCCTTTTTAATATAAGTGGTTAGCTACGTAAGGTATATTGGAAACGCGGTACATGGTATGCGGTAGAAACTCACTGAAAAACCCCGGTTTTGTGTTCATATTGTTTTCGAGATTGCCATGTCTCACGAGGGGCAACACCATAGTAGCCGACTGCGTAAGCGGTGTGAAAGAAAAGTTTTTGGTTTCAAGACAGATGGTAATTTATTATAATAATATGAAAATTTATTCCCGTTTTCTGTCACCACACACCTGAAAACAGCTTATGTTAAGTTTAAGAAAGGCGCTCCTGAAATTATAGAGAGTGGAGGTTCTAAAATACTATGTCACCTAACGGATTGGATGCTGCGGCATTTTTTGAACACGCAGGGGGGATTACCTACAGTGATTTTATCCTGCTTCCCGGCCACATCGACTTTTCAAGAGACGAGGTTACGCTGGAAACCAATCTCACCCGCAACATCAGGATTAAGAGGCCGTTGGTCAGCTCTCCGATGGATACGGTAACCGAGGCTAAAATGGCAATCAGCATGGCGTTGCTTGGGGGTATCGGCATCATTCACTACAATAACACCCCAGATGAACAGGTGCGTGAAGTGCGCCGTGTTAAAAGGTTTGAGAATGGTTTTATTACGGAACCCGTCGTCCTTAGCCCAAACCATACCATCCGGGATATCGACGTGCTTAAAGAAACGCACGGTTTTTCAGGTATTCCCATTACCGAAGACGGCACGTTGAATTCGAGGCTCGTCGGCATTGTTACCAACAGGGATATCGATTTTGAGCAAGACCGTAATAAATGCCTAAAAGAGGTGATGACGACACAACTGGTTACCGCACCATCCGGGATATCCCTTTCCGAGGGGAACCGGATTCTTAAAGAAAGTAAAAAAGGGAAGCTTCCGCTTGTAGACAAACAGGGACTCCTGGTATCACTCATGAGCCGCACCGATTTGTTGAAGAACGAGGACTTTCCGTATGCGTCAAAGAATAAGGAAAAACAACTCATCGTTGGTGCAGCGCTTTCCACCAGGGAAGAGGATAAGGAGCGTTTGGCGGAACTTGCCAAAGCGGGTGTGGACGTTATTGTAATCGACTCCTCACAGGGTGATTCTGTTTTTCAAATCAATACGATCAAGTACATTAAGAGTAAGTATCCTCATATTGACGTCATTGGTGGAAACGTGGTTACGGCAAAGCAGTGTAAATCGCTTATCGACGCCGGGGCTGATGCCCTGCGCATCGGGATGGGAAGCGGTTCCATCTGTATCACTCAGGATACCCTGTCCGTCGGCAGGGCGCAAGGGTCTGCGGTTTATCAAACTGCAAAATTTTCTAAAGTATATGCGCACATACCCGTCATCGCCGATGGCGGCATTGCCCATATCGGACACATTATAAAGGCGCTGGCGCTTGGCGCAGGCTCCGTTATGATGGGTGGGTTGATTGCAGGCACAAGCGAATCCCCCGGTGATTATTTTTACGAAGGCGGGATGCGTGTCAAGAAATACCGGGGTATGGCTTCACATGAGGCCATGGAAAAAGGCGGCGGAAAGCGGTATCTCGCCGTTGAAGACCATGTAAAGGTTGCCCAGGGGGTAACGGGTACCGTTGCCGATAAGGGTTCCGTTATACACCTCGTTCAATATCTGATGCAAAGTTTGCTGCATTCGTTTCAGGAACTTGGGTGCAAAAGCATCCAGGAACTTCATAAAGGTATCTACGAAGGCACACTCCGGTTTGAAAGACGGTCGCCATCGGCGCAGGTAGAAGGGGGAGTCCATAACCTGTACTCCTTTAAGGAACCGCATTTGGGCATGCTGCGAATGGGGCGGTAGGGTACCCAATAACAACACCTGGAACCAGAGATTACCTGGCGCGGCCTCTGGCCGCAACCAAATTAGAAATACGAATATCGAAATACGAAACAATTTCAAATGACAAAAAACTCAATGCTCAAAACTTTGCGTAAGCCTCATCTAATCAATACCTTACAATTGTGCATTTTGAAAAACGAGCATAAAAAACAAGAAGTTGATGGATTGTAGTACC
>CAYHFB010000312.1:0-5190 GCA_964355695.1 uncultured candidatus Brocadiaceae bacterium | reverse complement strand
GTGTCCCTACTTTGAATTTCCTGTGCATTAAATCAGGCCTTTCGGCGACTTATTGGTATTCACACGTAAAAGGACACGGGCGCCGTGTCCCTACTTTGAATTTCCTGTGCATTAAATCAGGCCTTTCGTCGACTTATTGCTGTTCACACGTAAAAGGACACGGGCGCCGTGTCCCTACTTTGAAATTCCTGTGCATTAAATCAGGCATTTGGCAACAATTTTCACGTTCACATGCGGGAACACGGTGCGCCGTGTCCCTGCATTTAAGAGCCTGCATGTCAAAAGCTATCTTGCATTTACGTTCAAGACCTCTTTGCCGGGAGAGACATCTTCTGCTAATGTATCAGAAACCGTTAATTTATCAATCTCTTTTTTGATTTCTTCGCTGCTTGGCAGCTCTTTTACCCTCGGATACAACACCCCCATCGCCATGTCATCGTCAACCTTATAATAAACGACCCCACCCAACGGGTCAACGTGCAGCACGGCGGTCATCTTGTTGGAAACAAACCCTAGTTTTTCCTGGATAGCGGTGCCGTTCGGGTAAAAGGTAAAGAGCTTTGTCTGTTCGTTCCCGGCATCGGCCTTATCGGTGAACGTTTCCATCTGTGGCGGTAATACGAGTGTTCTTTTGTCGTCGTTCCAGAAAAACCCTTTTCGGAGGTCTATTCCCACCAACTTTGTCTTGCCGGTTGACATTGATGCAATGCGGGACTCTCTCAGAAAGGAAACGATATCGGACATTGCCTTACGGAATTTGATGGTCTCGAATGAGCTGGCAAATCTCGGCATGGTTACTCCGGCTATAATGCCAATGATAACCAATACAATGATAATTTCGATCAGCGTAAAACCCGTGGGGTTTTGTAAGGGCAATCGGGGCTTGTGATTTACCGGGAATTTGCATCCCCGAACCTGGAATTTCCCCACTTCGATGACATTCAAAAAAATTCCTCAAAAAAGAGGTTTTACAGGATAACGCATTACGGCCGTAACTACTCAGGCCTGTCTCACGCAAAGCCGCAAAGAGCGCAAAGAAAAGCATAAGCCCTGAATTGACATAATCCTGTAAGCCATTGACAACCCGTTCAATTCCATCCTTAATCTGATTTTCGTCCCAAAGGCATTGTCCATCCATTCTTTGCGCCTTTGCGCGAAAAGCAGTTACCTACGGCCCGGCAAAACGACTACTTCTGTTTTTTTATCTTTTTTTCTTTTAACCGGTAAGCATCCTCAAGGTTCTGGAGCGCATCCTGAATATCCGGCGATATTTCCAATGCCTTTTTATATTCTACGATTGCTTCGTCTATCCGTTCCAGCGCCTGATAAATATTGCCTAGTTTTTGGTGGGAAATAGCCAGGTTTGGGTCAGCCTCAACGACTTTTTTCATATCCGCCAGGGCGTCATTTAACCGGTTGCTTTTTATGTAAAGGACCCCTCTGTAGTAAAGCGCCTGCGTATCTCCCGGAATAATCTGGAGTACCTCTGAATATTCGGCGATAGCCTCCTTGACCATTTCTTTTTCCGTGTAAATTACTCCGAGGTTAAAATGTGCGCCTGCATGGTTTTTGTTTATGTACAGCGCCTTTTTGAATGCCGGGATCGCGTTATCATAAGCCTTGTTCTTTGTGTAGGCCACCCCTAAATTGTTATATGCCTCGGCAAAATTCGGGCTTATTTCTATTGCCCGTTTGTATGAGGCTATCGCATCATCTATTCTTCCCCTGTCAAGGTATACAGCGCCCAGATTATTGTATACCTCCTTGAAATCTTCTCGGTACTGCAAGGCCTCGTTGTATGCGGCTATCGCTTCGTCTATATTTCCCTCGAGCGCCAGCGACACGCCTTTGCCGTTTAAGAGTACGGCCAGCCTGTTTTTCGCTTCTTTATCCTTCGGGTTGGCAGCCAGTATTTTTTTGTACGTAAGGGCGGCCTGTTCTTTTGCATTACTTGATTCATAAGAGTTTGCCAGCTCGTATAACGCCGCGGTGGTTTTGTTACCGGAACCGGCCGCTTTTCCGTTAGTAGGCGCTGGTTCTGGCGGATGCTCTTCTTTCCTGGGCTGATTTGCAACGGTTTCCCGCTTTTTTAACAATTCCTGGCTTATCTCTACAGCACGCTTGGCGATGTTTTGGGCGTCGGGGCTGGGATTCTTTTCATAAGTAGGCGAGGGTTCCGGCGGACACTCTTTTTTCATGGACTGCGCAGCAATTTTTGCCTGGGTTTTCAAAAGTTCCTGCCGTATCTCCTCCGCCTTCCTGGTAATGTTTTTGGCTTCTGGAACGTCATTCGTTTCATAAGTAGGCGAGGGTTCCGGCAGATGCTCTTTTTTCTTGGACTGAGCAGCAACGTCTGCTTGTCTTTTCAAAAGTTCCTGCCGTATCTCTTCCGCCTTCCTGTTCATGTTTTTGGCGTTGGATTCGGTTGCCTCTTCATACGAGGGAGCGGGGGGCCGGAGGCGTTCTTTTTCCTTAGACAGATAAGCAATGTTTTCCCGGCTTTCTGAAAGCGCCGGGTTGATCTCCACCGCCCTCTTATAAGAGATAACGGCTTCGTCTGTCATTCCTTTGTTGGCGTACGCGTTTCCAAGGTTATGGAGTGTCTCCGCATCCCGGGGATTGATGCTCAGCGCATTTTTGTATGCCACGATCGCCTCGTCGTAGAGTTTCTTTTTGTTATAGATGTTCCCGATGCTGTGGTACGCCTCCGAATCATCGGGATTTATTTCAATAACCTTTATAAATGCGCGAATAGCTTCGTCAAACAGGTTGTTTCTATAGTAGAGGATGCCAATGTTAAAATACGCATTAAAATTGGAGGGGTCATCCAGCACGACCCGCTGATAATTTATTATAGTTTCTTTATCGGTTTTCGTGAGGGCGGGAAGTGATTCTTTTGGACAAAGAAAGAAGAAAAAACAATAACAGCATAAACAAACGCATACCTTGAAGTATTTGCGCATACTAAAACAAGAGACAAGAAGCTTGAGAACAAAAACGCATAGACCTATTTTGCCTCGTTCTCTATTCACTATAGCCCCTCCTTCCCATCCTTTCTAACCAAATAGATTTTATGATAACCAGGCAACGCCTTATAGCATTTTCCTCAACAAGGTGCGCCTCTCGTATTCCAACGCCTTTTCCTTGTTAATAAGTTCCTTAATTTTGTATGGGTGTTTTATTCCCTTTAGCCAATACTCGGCATGTTCTGTGCCTATGATAATATTTCCCACACCGAATCTTTTTTGCATGCTTCCTTGCGTGACGAGTATTTTGTTAATATCGCCGTAGGTGATTTCTTTGAACTTTCTTGAAACAAGTCCCCTTTTTGCCAAAAGGCGCCGGGGGGTAATTACGTACTGCGTCGTGCATACCGAAAGAATCCTGTAAATGACGCTGGCGCCGGCAAGAAACACCAGACAGTACCCGATAATGGTGTGCAACCCGAACACCGTAAAGCATAAAAAAAGGGCAAATGCGGCAAGAGCGAAGAGCCGCCAGTAATGCAAAATGCATGGTCTGAAAGATTTAACAATATTGGGTTCTTCGGTTATCATAAGGACGCCTTTACTCACGCAATTAACGGTTACCAGGTAATGGACATAGCGGGTTTAATGTGATGAAATATCCAACTGCCAAAGAAGGCAAAACACACAAGCGTTGTCCAAAAAGCCTTTAAAAAATCCGTATAACGGCTGTTTTTTGTATAAAATTCAATTCCTTTTACAATCAGGGTAATCAATGCCGGGTTTACAAGGATATCGTTTGTGCCGGGGGGACTATTATACCCGATGTAATTGATAAGTATACCGATTATAACGCTGACTATCAAAGAAGAATACACGTTATCTTTAGCAGCACAAATAATTAAAATAATCAGCAGGTGTGATGCCAGGGATTCTAATACATAGGCGTAGCTTCGATAAAATTCATAAGAAGTCGCAAAATAAGGAACGAGAAAGATAAAGAGGACTAAATCGTTGCCCCGCTTTTTGTTATAGGCCAGCAAGAACAGCGTTGCAGGCGCAATAAGCTTTAAGACGTCATTATCGCTTAAATAGCCGATATCCCCCAAAAAAATACAGGCAACGCCGATGATGGTGGCTAGGTATAAAAGCAGTTCCTCTTTATAGTCCAGTTTCATAATGAACCAGACCAGGGCAAAAACCACAAAGGATTTTGCCGTGATTAAGCACTCTTTAAGCCAGAAAATCTCTTCGTATACGAATATCAGATCTTCAAGGAGTTCGAATACGAATTCCATACTATTTGAAAATATCCCCTCACGGTAAAAAACAACTGATTGCCGCTATTTTACATCCATAATATGCACCGTAAAGCGGACCAGATCATCCAGATGGTGCTCGATCACTTCTTTCATAATCCTGATTTCCAGTTCTTGGTATACATGAACCAACGCGTTCCGAAACCCCACCATTCCCTCTAATTGTTTCAACAGTTTCTGCGGTATGATTCCTGCCTGAGCAAGGAGCGCAAAGCTTTCCTTACTCCCTTTCGGTATTCCAAGTCTTTTCAGTTTTACTACGTGATTTGCCAGATCAATACACAGCTCTGCAGCGCGTTGGAGATTGATTGCAATAGCATCCTGCTTAAAGAAATCCTCCTCAAAGGGTAGTTCTGAAGGTTTCCCATAATAAACCCTTATCTGCTTTACGCATCGCTCAATACTTTCTTTTTTATTGAGTATGATATCGTCCATCATACAGGTAGTACCCTTTTGGTGCGTAAAACGTTCTGGATAATATCTTCCCGTTCTTCATTCAATTTCTGGTATAAGGACATAGTGATCATTTCAAAGGTGTCTGTTGCCGAATCGGCGGCTTTAAACAGAATGGTACCGCTCTGAATAATCTCATGTTGAAGCACGGTGTTTACCAGACGAAGATTGATCAAATCCACGGGACGTTCAGTCAGAGACGCCAATTCAGACCAACACGCGTTTAAGGATAGCCGACCGGCCTCCTTTGCCGTCAAAACGGGAAGGAGGAGGGCAATATCTACGTCGCTGTCCATCCTCTCGTATTCGGTGCCGTAGGAACCGAAAAGATAAATGGCCGATATGTCAGGATAATAGAAACTGATCGTTTTAACCATGAGATCATTCCTCACGCGTTCACCTCAATATTTTCATGACGTTCGGACGCCATACGTCTCGCTACAACGGACGGC